>JAFSWZ010000026.1 GCA_017450125.1 Synergistaceae bacterium
CATAGTCGACAGGATTGCGAGCACTGCCATAGCTATCATCAGGTGATAGTTCGGGTTGCGGGGACTCGTTACGCGAAGAGCCAGCTTGATGATGCTCTCGGCGTTGTAGGCGAAGTAGAAGAACGGAATCGCTCCCGCAAGCATTATCACGATGTCGTAGAAAGGTATCGAGTTCACGCGCGGAACTGCGTCCAACGTTATGGGTATCGAGATGGAGTCGGAGAGTCCGGGCCGGATTTCACCTGCAGCTTTCTTGATGGGGTAGTGCAGGTAACCGAGAATCAGAATCAGGCCAAGAAAGATATTCAGCCTCACTTCAGGCATTGCCGTACTGAACAGAGTAACGTATATGCAGTACAGCGAGAACGCCGCCGACAACCACCGCACAATCACTGCAGGCCTGCCCTCCCAAATGCGGACGTTGGACTCGCGGTCATACTTCTTCATCACGGCGTCAACGTCAGCATCAATCTGCGCAATGTCCTTACTCGTCAAATCTGTATCACTCATTAAGATTCCTCCTTAACATAAAGGCGGCCATGACCTGAATCACAGCCGCCCCGAAATTCTTAGTGCTTAACTTGTAGACTATTTGCCTGCTACGTTCATTCCCTTTTCGCCGTATTACTTCACTGCGCCGGGATGATAGGGGACTGCGGTATATGACGCTGCGAAACCTAGATTAAGCTCTGCTCCCTTCGCGTGAGCTGCCGTAATCTCGTCCTTGTTCTCGAACACTCCCCAAAGGAAGTTATACACGTCAGCTACACTCACATCATCACGTGCAATCACAACCGCTCCGACTGCTACGGTGATAACGTCAGCGTCAGTGTTGTAGACTTCCTTGTGAATCACGTTCTTGCTGTAGTAGGGGGACTCGGTGAGCAGCTTCATGATGTGCTCGTCGTCAACGCCGACAAGATAAACCTTCTTCGTCGCCGCAAGTGAGGTTACTGCTGTCGTGGGAGCTCCCGCAACTATGAACGCTGCATCAATCTTCCCATCCTGCAGAGCCTCTACACTGTCGCCAAATGATTGGTACGTCGGCTTAATGTCCTTGTCGATGTCGAGACCGTAGACCTTCAGCACGTCAACAGCGTTGAAGTACACTCCGCTTCCTGCCGCTCCGACAGATACATTTTTGCCCTTGAGGTCGGCTACTGTCTTGATGTCAGGGTCGAGGGTAACTATCTGCACCTGCTCCATGTAGAGATTGGCGACCGTTGAGAAGTTGTCGACTCTCTCGTCGAACAGACGCGTTCCCCTGAAGGCATACGCTCCTACGTCTGACTGTACGAAGCCGAGATGCGCATCTCCGTCCTGCATTGCCTCAATGTTGGCCTTCGAGCCGCCGGAAGTGATCGCCGTGATTGTGGTGCTGGTCTTCTCGCCGACTTTGCCCGCGAGGACTCCGCCGAATCCGTAATACGTTCCCTGAGCTCCGCCGGTCGTGAAGATGAGCTTAGTACCGCCCGGCATCGGTTCAGCAAACGCTGCACACGCACACGCGAGCGCAACTACAACAGCGAG
>JAFSWZ010000027.1 GCA_017450125.1 Synergistaceae bacterium
ATTAGACCAAGACGACATCAACGACGCTCACGACGCAGCACCCAGCTTTGACGACGACAGCGAAGACTTCATGTCCTCACTAGGTGAACTCGGTGAAGCCGCCTCAATCATCACTCACGACGAACCAGAGACCGAATCATTTCCACAACCAGCACCAACAGAAGAAGCAGAGAGGAAGAAAACTATGGGTATACGCGAAAAACTCAAGGCCAAGAAAGACGGAACTTCTCACGACTCATCACCCGCACCAGCGAAAAAATCTTCAGCCAGAAGCGGGGGTGGCGGAATACTCACACCCTTGCTCCTGATTCTCTTATTGGGCGTTATGGCCTTCGGTGTCTGGAAGCTTCAACAATTGTCGGACACCCTCACTGCAATAATGCTCAGTTCAGGCAGCCCCGGAGCTTTCACAGGAACAGCGGAACCGGTCAATCCATCCTACGATTACGCAATAGACTTCATTCTGGACCCAAACATCACCGAACGCATGGCCGCAAGAGGACGTGAAGGCTGGCAGGTCGTCGGGTCAAGGCGCACTCAGGACAGCACTACGGGACAATACGGCTACGAGTTCATATTCATGCGCAGGACCCCGGGAAGGTGATTAGCAATGGCATTATTCGCAAAGTTACGTGAACGCCTAAAAGGTGTGCGAGAAAAATGGAGCGGAAGTATCGCTAGGTTATTCTCGTCCTCAAAGTTTGAGCCTGAGTTCTGGGACAACCTAGAGGAACAATTAATCATGGGTGATACCGGCCTCGATTTCGCTGAAGAGATTATTGACACCCTAAAGCGCGAGGCCAAGAACAAAGCCGTAAAGACTCCCGAACAATTACGGGAGATCTTCACCCGCAGGATTACCGACGAACTTAATTCTGTTCCGGGAATGGGGCAGGGCTTCTCACTCACTAACAAACCCCTAGTCCTCCTCATGATCGGCGTGAACGGCAGCGGCAAAACTACCAGTGCCGGAAAGCTCGCGATGATGTTCAAGCGTCAGGGGAAAAGCGTAATCCTCTCAGCCGCAGACACCTTCAGGGCCGCCGCAGTCGAACAGCTCAAGATTTGGGGAGAACGTTCGGGAGTCAGGGTAATAGCTCAGGGCCAGGGGAGCGACCCGGCCGCCGTAGCTTTCGATTCGTGGAAGGCCGCAGAGAGTTCACGCGCCGATGTCCTAATCGTTGACACAGCAGGAAGGCTCCACGACAAACATAATCTCATGGAGGAACTGCGAAAGATTCACAGGGTGCTGCTGCGTGAGACAGGAGAGGACAGACTCGAGACCGTGCTAGTTCTTGATTCTGTGCTCGGCCAAAACTCTATCGCTCAGGCGGAGACGTTCAACAGCATAATTCCCGTGTCGTCGATAATCCTCACCAAGTACGACAACACTGCCAAAGGCGGAGTAGTCATCTCGATTGCGCGGAAGCTGAGGATCCCCGTAAGGTACATAGGCTTGGGCGAAGGTGAAGATGACCTCGACACGTTCAGCCCGGAAGATTTCGCCAACGCTTTGATGAACAGTGAACAGTCCTGAGAATTTCCCGTCCCTCACACCAGAATCTACACTGCTCTACTTTCTGCGGACGCTTTTCGGTTCTACGGCTGAATATGCCGTGTACATCCCTGACTCCGGCGATGTGATTGTCCTCAACAAGGGGCAGCTGGTGTTTCTCGTTGAGAGGGGCTGTGCGGACGCGATGATAAAATCCCTGCCCCAGCTGGTACAGCGGAACATCGTTCAGCCCGTCAACCCCGAGACGCTGGATTACCCGCAGGAGTTACGGGCACTCTACGTCAGCAGCACAGGCTCATTCACCGCCAGCCTCGAGACCGCGCTGTACCCTGATGAGCCGCAGTATCCCGAGTGGTGGAATGCTCCCGTGCCGTTCGCGCTCTCCTCGAGGGGGCTGCTCCGCCTCAACGACACTGCCCGCGAAATGTTCGGCTCAGGCCTTGAGCACATGAACGCCTACGAGCTCCCTGACCGCGACGAATTTATCGTGAGGCTAGACGGTCTCAACGGCACGAGGTTCATCGCTTTCCGCAAGCTGAGGCCGAGCATCTTCACGGTCGACGACTGCACGGAGGATCTCACGGACGCGCAGGACATGACGTGGTGGGCGGCAGTGGGTCAGGCGTGGGTGAAGGAGATTGAGGCGCAGGGCGGAAAGTGGCAGAGGCTGAGCGAGCCGCCGGAGAAGGGGAAGACTTTTCGTGCGTGCGAGTGGCAGGGACAGCTTCAGGGTTATCTCAGCGTCGAAATGCCAAGCCGGAAACGCAGAAAGAAGCCCGAAGAACCTGCTCCTCCTCAGAAAGAAGAACCAGCACCTGAAGTTCCGCAAGAGCCTGAAGATTCCGCGCTGAAGAATCCTGATGACGTTATCGGGAGCATCGGCCCGCAGGCAATGGCACTCCTAGCCGCCGGACAAACCAGAGACAACGGAGGAACATACTTTCAGCTATGACACCTAAGGTTAAGAGGATAACGGGGATACTTTTTCCAAGTGATGAGCTTATGCGGTGGAGCATCGGCAGGCTCGCGGAGATTTGGGGAACGCCCGAGCTCGTGAGCAGTCCCGTGCCGTTCGACAAGACGGATTACTATCACGACATTGCTCCTGAACTGTCGAGAGTGTTCGTGTGTTTTCCCGGAATGCTGAACCCTGAAGGCCTCGCTGACTGGAAGCACCAAGCAATAGAGATTGAGGCGCAGAGCCGCCAGCCCATCAGAGCAGTGAACATTGACCCGGGATATATTGACGGAGCAAGGCTTGTTCTCGCTTCGACGAAAGACCACGCGCACAGGATTTATCTTCGGGACGGGATATTCGCGGAAGTTACGATGCGCTACAGGTTCGGCGGGTGGAAGAGCTTTGACTACACGTTCCCGGACTTCGCCAGCGGTGTCTATGATGAGTTTCTCTCAGGTGCAAGGAGGCTGTGGCTCAATGAACGCGATGCGTAAGGTGCTGGTGGTGGCGTTGGTGGCGATGTTGTCGTCGTGCGCGTGTGCTCTGGAACTTCCGGCAACTGTCGGTGAGTGGCGGTGCGTGAATGAACATGTCGTGCCGCTGGTTGCTGAGGCTGACGGGTCGGAGCTCGGGCGTGTGGTATACAGGGATTACGTGAGGGAAGCTCCTGCTGGAAGCCTTCAGGTGATTCTGACGGAGGGCACGGGGACAGGAAGCCTTTACGTGCCGGAGCAGAGACGCGGCGCAAAAGGAGTTATGCCAGCAGACGCAGGGTACAAGATTGTTGACATAGGAGGCCGCAAAGGTATACTCGAACAACCGCCCCATCTGCCGGCAGTACTGGCAGTCAGCTTCAGTGAAAGCACTGTCATCACGATTGAGGCCAGCGCGCTCGATGAAGAAGGCATCGCAGAATTTGCAGTGAATATAATCACAGTACTTCCTTAGCCCTCAGGATAATCTTGAAGACTATCTGACCCGTCAGAGCCTTCTGCGACACAGGAAGCCTGACATCAGTGAACATGTCGCTTCTCTTGAGGCCGTCTGTCATTGTGAGTATGGCCTTCTCACTTGAAGCCTTGCCGTCCAGTATCACCGTAACTCCAGTCATTGCGTTGCGCGAAAAGTCCGCCTCCTCGAGCTTCACTCCTACCGTAGTGTGAGACTCGATAGCGTTCATGATCTCAAGGACGGGAATATCACTCCTCAAGAAGTCCAGAATCTTCTCCGTGTCCCTCTTCTTGGACTCGAGGTCTGTGTTGGTTCTCTGAAGCCTGTCGCGCTGTGCAAGAAGGTCGCTGTTGGCGATGCGTTTGTCCTCAAGTGCCGTCTCGAGGTCAGCTATCCTCATCCACGCGAAGGAGATAGTTCCCGCCGACAGCATGATGAACCCCACCAGCAGTCCCCAGAACAGCAGCCTGTTCGGGTTGAAGGAATACCTCCGGCGTTCAAGCTCAACGTACTCTGAGGGTCTGAGGTCCAGCCTCTGCACGTCAGGTTCTCCCCTCAGCGCGAGACCCCGCGCCGCGAAAAACTCGTCAGTGATGTTGACGATCTCCATCCCAGAGTCGCTGCCTACCTGAAAGTTCAGTCCCTCGAGTATAAGCCTGCCCACCCTGTCGTGCCTGTACTGCGTCGCCATGAACTGCATCGTGTTAAGGATGTCCTGTGCTCCGTGAAGGTTGTTCGCCGCGCGGTAGAAGATTCCGTTTCCGTTGTAGAGCGCGACGATGCTTGAAGGGTCAGCGAAGAGGCTCAGACCCTCCCTAGCTTCCGGGATTGCGCGGAGCATCGAGAAATTCAGCGGTTCAAGCGCACCGGCAGGAAGACCGCACTTTCTGGCGACACCAAGCAGACGCTCGACCATCTCCCTCTTGGCCGAGACCGCCATAATTGTTATCTCCTCGCGCTCGTGAACATCCGCAGGGGTCATGACGCGTATTGTGTCGAAGACTGCATCAGGGCGCGGGTAGGGGAAATACTCCTCAAAGTTCAGGTCAATCGTTCCGCGAACGTCATCAATGCTCATGTTGGGCATGTTGAGGAGGCGTATTATCGTGTCTCCGCTGGGAAGGCCGATGACTACGGGCTCGCGCAGACGGCCTATGACCTTGTAGAGCTGGGCAAACGCAGTCTCGAGAATGCCGAAGTCCTTTATCGTGTTATTTATCACACAGCCTTCACCGAGCGGAACTGTCTCTTGGCGGAAGATTGTCTGCTCCTCGTCGATCTCGATGAAGCGCAGGCAGTCAGCGTGTATCGCCAGTCCTGCGGAGTTGCGCTGTATCGGGTTCTTCCTTATTGTCAGCGGCATGGCTCAATACCAGAACTCGTGAAATGACTTCACTTTTACGTCGGTGTCCGAACTGTGGACGAGCACCTGATACATCAGGGAGCGTCTGCCGTCATTCGCAGCATCCGTGTGGGGCTCGAAGACCCTGACGAGGTAGTACTTCCCATCGCTGGAAGCGGTCTTGACGGGCGGGAAAATCATCTTGTCGGGATTCTTGACGTTGTTGTCCCATTCTGTGCTGTGCTCCCTGCTTAAATCATCGTCGCTTAGCGTGTAAGCAAGATCGTAGATCACGGCCTTGATGTTGTGGGTGTACGTGGTGTTAGTTACGCTGCGCTTGTCCTCTGAAGCTATCCTCTGCTCGGCGAAAGATAAAACAACGCTGCTGACATTGCGGAAAGATGCCTCGTCCGACAAAACATCCAGCGGACGCAGTCCGTGCTTCTTAACGAGCTCCAGAGCATCACTCAGACGCTTGTCCATAGCAACACGCTGCTGAACTGCATCAACCTGCGCCGTGAGGTTGTCCTGCGAAGTCCGCGCGAAGAAAAACACCTGAGCCATTATCATCATCGCCGCAAGGAAGAACACCAGCACGTTTATCATCGACGCACCCGGCCTCTTCCTGAACTTCCCTGCCCAGTCAGCGGCACAGGTATCCTTGAACCTGCACACCTTGCACAAATCTTTATCCCTCAAAATTTCCGGCAGCCTCCTTAGTGTTATTGTGCTGAATGCCGAGTGAAACAGTCCCGGCAGTCCTGAACGTATCATGTCCTTCACGCTTGAAGGCGAGAACACGTCAGGTTCTTTGTCTCCGTCATCGAGGTAGATTATCTCGACGGAAGGAACAATGCCCGTTATTCTGGCTATCAGCCACGCGTAAACCAAACTCTGTGAGAGCGGAACAGCCAGGTCGCTCTTGCTGTAACCCTTGAACTCGAACAGCCGGGCTTCTGCCTTGTCGGGGTTGAACATCAGCGCGTCGTAGCACCCCCTAACTACGAGCCGGCCTTCTCCGGGAAAATCATACCAGCTTTGCAGCTTCGTTTCCGGCTGAAGGAATACCCTCCTCATGTTCTGTTCTGGGTTTCTGACTAATGAGGGTATCTCAGCAAAAAATTCTGCCATCGCTTTCACCCACACCGTTACGCCACGTGCCGCCGCCATTATCTGTTCTGCTGTGTAGTCCCCTGAGTGTTTCTCGACGAACGGCATGAAGATTTTTCCGCGCACGAACTCTTCAAGCTCTGCTCTGCCCCCCGCGACCGCACGGACTATTCCGGCGTGAAGTGGATTGCGGGAGTCCGAAGCGGCCTCGAAGAACATGCGGGCTATATTCTTGTGGAACATTGAGCCGTATGCGTGTCCGCTTCCCTTGATGCCGACCTTCCACGCGTCCTTCTCGCCCATGTGGATTTTGTAGCCCAGAAGGGCAGGGCATCTCTGGCACAATGCAAGGTCGCTGACGTTTATGCGTAACATCGTTTAGACCAGACCGATCATGATCTCGCCGCTCTTGGACGTGTAAGTCCTGAAACTGTCCCTGCTGTTCTTCAGGAAACCCATAAGCTCCGGGCGGGTTACGCGTATCTTTCTGCGTTCGAGGGCGTTAATAGCCTTGTCGGTTGTCAGCAGCTTCATCGGTGAAGACTTGATGATGCTCATCAGGTTGACCTTGAGGATGTCGGGCTCAATGACGGGCACTTGAGGCGGAACAGCAGGCTCTGTCTGCTTCGGCGCAACGTCGGAGAAGATGCCCGGCAGGAGCTCGAGGCTCGCGGCAAACTCATACAAATCATCAATAGTTGCCGCCCTGTTTCCCGACGACAGGTACAGATCCACATCACCGCCAGCTATCTGGTTCACCAACGCAGTAAGTGCGTACCAGTCAGCGCGTGTATTGTTGTCGAGGATCACGACTTTCCCGCCGAGAGGCTCGAAGATTTCTTGCTGCTCGACAAACTTCTTCCAGCTGGCTTTGTGCGTCCTTGACTCGGTGATGTAGAAGCATACTCCGTCGCTGTACTCCTTCAGGAACTGTACTCCCCTCTTTATCCCTGCCGCCGCAGTAGAATAGTTCTTGGCCGTTATGATGGGGAAGGCGTAGCGTTTGTCCATGAACGTACCTTTCAGCATGATGTATTTTCCGTCTCCAGGTGCCGTCTCGAAACCGTCGTGAGATTCCAGCCAAACCTTCAAGGCTGAAGCAAGGTGCACAGGGTTCGGAAGCCACGCAGCGGGCTTGTCGATGATTCTGGAACGTTCGGTGTCGTAGATGTTGCGAAGTGTCGAGATGATCTCTTCGTCGTCAGTAGTCGTGCCGGAGGTCATTATTATGTGGTCTGCCAGCTTTATGACCATTCGCGGAGAACAGTCGGACACGAGGACGTTATCCATGCGGCTCACAAGCCACTTGTACTTCTCCTCCACTCCTTCCGTGAACGACGCGGCTAACCTGCTTTTCACTAGCTGCCTTGCCTGAGCGGGAGAACAGCTCTTCATCGTCATCTTGTGGTGTTCCAGACGCTGGACAGCCGACGTGTCCAGTTCAGGCCTCAGCAGGTCGTTCCAGAGGTCGGCTCTGGAGAAACACAGCGGAATCATCCCCGAAATGTCATTCATCATGAAGCTGATAGTGTCGCCGAAAACATGGATTAATGCCTTGTCCCTTATCGGCTCAAACTGGTCGAAGCACACCACCATAGAGACCTTTGCGTAGGACAGCATGTACCCCAGAGACAGCATGAATTTCCGCGCTGTCCCCTCACATTCCGCGTCATCCATTGCATGAGGGTTTCTGAGCGGCAGGCCAAGACTCAGCGATTCTTCGTCATCGAGGCCGTCCCTCAGCCACTCGAAGAGCTGTAGCCTCGTCATATCGTCGGAAGTTCCCATGTACAGCAGAATGCACTTGAGAAAATCCTTGTTGATACCGCGCATGTCCTTCATGAGGTAAACCCTGCGATCCAGCTTCGTGAGGTCAGTGAAGCCGTCGTCCTCCCTGTGTTCGCGGTAAGAATCCATCATCCTGCTCAGCAGCATGTCGAACTGTGAATGTCCTCCGCTGTGAGCCTGTTCGAGGCTGAGGAGTATCTCGCTCCAAATATCTTGCGTGATCGTTTTTGGGCTGGTGAAGGCTTTTGCTGTCTTGACTGCCGCGAATATCATCGGCCTTGCATTGTCCCGGAGTCTTCGGAGTATTCGCGCCAGCATATGCGTTTTGCCTGCCCCGGGCTCTCCCAGAATCAGGCCTCCGATGGGCATTTCCGGGTCTCTGCGCTTGTGCAGCAACAACTGTTCTATCTCCTCTGACGTGCTGCTGTTGAGCTGTGCAAGGTCTGAGTTCTTGTTCTCGAACGGTGAAGGCGATGATGATGATATGAACGGGTTGTTCTCCCTGAGCTGTTCAAGTATCGCGGCACTATCTGACATTCCAGGTTACCGTCCCCATGAGGTAATTAAGCTCGTTCACGAAGGAGTCCTGAACCTCGTCAGGGGTCATCAGATGCTCATCGCCTATGTGCATCTGTATTATCTCCTTGTCGCGGAGAGTCTTCAGCATCTGGTCGAACACATCGCGCGGCCAGTTGAGCTTCCTTCTGAGGTCGCATATCCTCACGAAAACTCTGCCCCTGTCCAGTTCATCGAACGCTTCACGGAACTTCCCGCGCGTGTACTCTACCGACTGCTCAGGCAGTTCCTCCGAAGGCTCGTATATGTGTCTGTCGATCTCTGCCGAGAATATCTGCGGCTCAAGTTTCTCGTTGTACAGCGTCTTTATCTTCCCGGTTTCCTCAAGCTCATTGAGGATTGACCTTATGTCCGACCGCGCAAAGGGCTTGAGTACAGCCGCCAGAGCTTTGGGACTGACCGGCTTTGAGGGCGAGAGCTCCGCCAGCACGAGTTCTGCGGGGTCGCAGGGCGTCATCAGGAACTGCGTGCTCCCCTTCCTGCGCAGAACAAACCTGTCCTCAAGAATACCCTCCAGCTTCTTCATCAGTATCTTGACGGGAGTCTTGCTCTTGATGCCCAGCTTGTCCCTGAGATTTGCGCTCATCTGCGAAGCAAGTTTCGACATCGCAATAAACCCCTTGTTCTTGTCCAGTATCGCCTGAATCATGTCAGGTATATTCTTCACGTCATTCGGCATGACTGATCTTGCACCCCTTTACCGTTATTCTGTTAATCGTTGGGAATGGCTATAATTTTATCGCAGTATCATCATATTCACAAAGAAGGCAGGCTCCCCATAATGCATCACGAACCGGTAATGATAACTGAAGTCCTCTCGCTTATCGAAGCCCACCCCCACCAGCGCATACTCGACGGCACTCTCGGGCTCGGCGGCTACTCTCTGGCGTTCCTCGAACACTTCCCCTCATGCTCGGTGCTCGGTGTTGACCGCGACGCACAGGCACTGTCCTTCGCGCGCGAAAGACTCTCTGGTTACGCTGAGAGGTTCAGGGCACTTCACGCAGAGTTCGGGAGCCTCGCAAACTTTGAGGACTGCAGGGACAATGACGTGTATGTCTTCGATCTCGGTGTCTCGAACATGCAGCTGACCCTTCCCGAGCGCGGCTTCTCCTTCCAGAACGACGGCCCGCTGGACATGCGCATGAACCCTTCCTCAGCCTCACCCACCGCCGCAGAACTCCTCAGAGACAGCGACGCTGAGACGTTAGCGCGAATCTTCTGGACTTACGGCGAGGAGCGGCACGCACGCACAATCGCTCAGGCAATCAAGCACTCACGCACTCCCATCACCACAACAGCCGAACTCGTGAGCGTGATACGTTCCGCACTCCCTCAGCCCCTACAGCGGAAGATGGGCACTCACCCCGCACGCAGAGTCTTCCAGGCTCTGAGAATCTACGTCAACGACGAAGCAGGAGAGCTCGAACGCCTCATGAACACGCTCCCTTCTCTTTCCCGCAACGCGCTGGTAATCTTCGTGTCCTATCACTCGCTCGAGGACAGAGTCATCAAGCACACTTTCCGGCAGTGGCAGGCAGACGGCAAAGGCAGAATCATCACGCGTCATCCCCTGACTCCTTCAGACGAAGAGACCGCAGATAACTATAAGGCAAGGAGCGCAAAGCTAAGGGCATTTTGTCTAATTCATGACTAGGTATTTTCTGCAAAGTGTGCTATCATTCTTTCACACCAAAAAAAATTTCATAGAAACCGGGGGCGAAGGGAAGTGCATAAGACTAACACTAACAGCACCGCAAAAATCGGGACAGGCATTAAGTTTTTAGCGGCCTTCATTGTTTGCGTCGGTCTTGTGATCGGTCTCGGGATACTGCGATTTCATGCGGCACGTCTCGCGTATTATCTTGAGTCCATCAATCAGTCCATACAGAATTATTCAGACGAAGAAGTCATTTTGCGCCAGGAACTGTCCGCACTTGTTGCACCAATCAGAATCTACAGCTACTGCCGCGAGAGTCTCGGAATGCAGAAGGTTCTCAAGGCCGAAACCCTACCTGTACGTACACGCTCTACATCGCTTGCCGCCTCAAGAAAAACAACTCCGACCGTCCTTCAAGGCTGGCGGTCAGGGCTGGCTTGGCTGTTTGGACGTTAAACTCTCATGGCAAAGCAGAAATCTTCTCAAGGGGGCGGCAACCCCTGGTCATTGTTCGTACTATTCTTCACGATCATCAGCGTAACACTCGTAGCCCGGCACTGCTACCCTGAAACAAGAGTGCTTCAGCAATCACGGCATCAGTACTGGCGGAAAATCATCCTCAGGTCAACGCGCGGAATAATTCAGGACTCCAGAGGCAACGCACTCGTTATCTCCGAGACAAAGCCGATGTTCGCTGTAGACCCGAGCAAGCTGACTTCCGCAGACCTCGAAGGCCTGGCACAGATACTCTCACCTGACGTAATGGAAAAAGTTTACGCCGCGATGAAGACAACCTCGCAGTTCACGTGGATAGCCCGCAAACCTTCAGAGAGCGAGGCCGAAAAACTCTCCGAGCTCCGCAAGAACAGCCGCGCAATAATTCAGCAGGACGTACCCTACAGAAAATACACCAACAATGGATTGATGGCTCATGTCTTGGGCTTCTGCGACACAGACAACAAGGGTCAGGCAGGCATTGAGCAGGCGTGGGACTCTACGCTCTACAACCCTCCCGGCGAAAAGATAGTAGTCCGAAGGATGGGCAGTCAGACAGCGTCGCTCATGGAGCACACTCAGGAACGCCGGACAGTTACGCCGACAGTAACTTTGACGCTCGACAGCCGGATTCAGTACGTTGTGGAGAAGCACCTCTTCAAGGCCGCGCGGGACAACGGCGCGAAGTGGGCAGTGTGCATCTGCATGAACCCGATGACGGGAGAAGTCCTCTCGATGGCGAGCTACCCGACCTATGACCCGCAGAACCGCAAGACCATCACCGACGAAGCTCTCGTGAATGCCGCCATAAGCATGGGTTACGAGCCCGGCTCGACGTTCAAGCCGATATACATGGCGATAGCGTTGGACAGGGGCATTGTGAGAAGGGACGAGATGTTCTTCTGCCCGGCCAAGCTCAAGGTTGCCGACGGCTTCATCAGGGAGTCGGACGCACGCATAGCACTTGGCCAAGTCGACACAGCACAGCTCCTCGTGAAGTCCTCGAACGTCGGAATGGCACAGATAGGCATACGAGCAAACAACGTGAAGACCTACGAGAGCCTGTCTGCACTGGGTTTCGGGCACGAGACGGACATAGAGCTTCCCGGAGTCTCACGCGGGATTCTTCAGTACCCCGAGAGCTGGCGAGGAATTACCCCCGCGAACATCGCGATAGGTCAGGGGCTTGCTGTTACGCCCCTTCAGCTTGTTACGGCAATGGCGGCTGTCGTGAACGGCGGAAAGCTCATGAGCCCGTACATCGTCAAGGAAGCAGTGAACTCGCTCGGTGAAGTGGTCTACAGGGGAGAACCGAAAGTCATGCGCGAGGTTATGACTCCCGAGACTACGGAGTGGGTACGCAAGGCGATGCGCCGGGTAATCCTCGAAGGCACGGGCAAGAAGGCGGCGACGAAGCTCACGAACGTTGCAGGCAAGACAGGCACTGCGCAGGTTGCGGGCAAAAAGGGCTACGCGGCAGGAAAGTACGTCGGGTCGTTCATCGGTTTCTGGCCGTACGAAGACCCCAAGTACCTCATGCTTATTGCGATAGGCGAACCGTCAAGCGGAAGGTACTACGGCGGCGAGGTAGCTGCTCCCGTGTTCAAAGCAATAGTTGAAGAAATGGCGGAACTCGAATATTATTCATAGCACTAAATCTCCAGCGAAGGCAGGTTAATATTCTTTGAGTACAACATTCGGGGATGTCCTGAAATTCATACAGAGCCGGAATGAGAACACCAAAGCCTGTGTGAGGTCTCAGGACGATTTTTTTGTACAGATTGACGACGTAATTTCGGACAGCAGAGAGGTCAGGCCGGGCACTCTCTTTGCGTGCATAAAGGGCGAAACTTCCGACGGACACGACTACGTCAGAGCCGCAGAGAAAGCCGGAGCTACCGCTCTCCTCTGCGAGCGTGAAGTAGACTCGATTCTGCCGCAGATCGTGGTCTCGAAGGTGAGGGAGTATCTCGGCGACACAGCTTCGTTCGTCTACGCCAACCCGTCAGGAAAGCTCCTCATGGTCGGAGTTACGGGCACTAACGGCAAGACCACGACGACCTACATCATCAGGAGCATACTTCAGGCGGCTGGAATGAAGGTAGGCCTGCTCGGCACAATCATCGAGAGCGACGGAGTAACCGAGAAGGACGCTGACCGCACCACGCCTGAGAGCGCGATTGTTGAACGCCAGCTCGCCCGCATGGTCAGCAACGGATGTTCCGCCTGCGTGATGGAGACTTCATCGCACGGGCTGTATCTGGGAAGGTTGAAGGGTGCGCGCTATGATGTGCCTGTGTTCACGAACCTCTACCCTGAGCATCTGGACTTCCACAAGGACATGGAGCACTACTTTGACGCAAAAACTCTGCTGTTCACGACGTACGCAAAGCCGGGCTTTCTGGGGGCGGCGAATTACGATGACCCGTGGGGCAAAAGGATTCTCGCGCGGTTTCCTGAGAGAGTTCGCGGCTTCGGACTGACCAACGGAGCACAGTTCAGCGTTGTGGGCTCAACAGCAACGCTCGACGGCACGGACTTAGTGATTCAGCGTGAGGGTTTCGGGAGCATCTCGATCACCAGCCCGCTAGTCGGGGACTTCAACATCATGAACACTCTCTGTGCTGTTACGGCAATGACGAGCCGCGTCGATGCAGAAGCCATCATGGAAGGTGTCGCTAACGTCCCGCAGGTTCCAGGCCGCCTAGAGCGCATTGACCTGCCTAACGGAGCATGTGTGTTCGTGGACTTCGCGCACACGCCGTCGGCCTTGAGGAGCGTTCTCGGGACGATACGTAAGCTCTCGGGCAAGGACAGGCGTATCGTGTCGGTGTTCGGGCACGGAGGCGGACGCTACCAGCAGAACAGGCCGGAACTTGGCCGGGCGGCATCAGAGTTCGCGAACGAGATAATCATCACTTCCGACAACGCCCGCAGTGAAGACCCAGCCGACATCGCTAAGGCAATCGCGGAGGGCGCGAGCATTCCTTACAGAATAATCACCGACAGGCCCGAAGCCGTACGCGTCGGCCTCGAGAGCCTTAAGAAGGGGGACATTCTCGTCATTACGGGGAAAGGCCCGGAGAAGTTCATCACCATCAAGGACAAGAAGATACCGTTCAACGACGCTGAGGCAGTGAAGACGTGGAGGGACTCGCAATGAGCAACATGAAGCTGTGTGAGCTTTTTGAGGGAATAGATAGCACGCTGGAATTTCCGAATCACCTTGCGACTGACAGCAGGGACGTGCTTCCCGGCGGTGCGTTTGTTGCGCTGGAAGGCGAGAAGACTGACGGGCACAAGTACATTCCGCAGGCAATAGAGAGGGGAGCAGGGTTATTGATTGTCAGGAAGGGCAAAGCTCCCGAAGGCGTGAACATCCCGGTGATTGAGCTCGACAATCCCGAGCGCGACCTCGCCGCAACTGCCTCACGGAAGCTCAGAGCACGCAATCTTCACGACGTAATAGCGATAACCGGCAGTGTCGGCAAGACCACAACGCGCGCCGCCCTGCAGAAGGTTTTGTCGCCTCACTTCGTCCTTCACGCGCCGGAGAGGAGCTTCAACACCCTCATAGGCTGCACCGCAACGATAATGGCAATGCCGCTCGAGACGGAAATAGTGATTCTGGAGTTCGGGGCAAACAAGCCCGGAGAGATACGCGAGCTCACAGAGTATTTCCCGCCGACAATCGCAGTGCTTACCGCCGTTGCACCTGTTCACCTTGAAGGTTTCGGGAGCGTTGAAGGCGTGCTGAACGAGAAGCTGGAGATAGTTCACTCAACGTCAATCAGCAAGATAATCTACAACCACGACAACGAATATCTTGCGGAGGCTTTCCGTTACGTAGTGAAGTCAATGGGTGTCGGCGAATGGAGAGATTCTGATTTCGTTCTTGCCGTCGACAAATCGGAGTACACGCTTCCTGCGCTGTCGTTCGTGCTGGCTCACAGAGAATCGCAGGAGATTGCGCGCTTCACCGCCAACATCTGGGGCAAACACAACGCAATGCCTCTCGCCCTCGCCGCATCAGTCGGGCACGAGCTCGGGATTGACCTTCAGGAGTCGGCGGATGCTCTCTCTGAGTTCCAGGCACTCGAAGGCAGAGGAAGAGTATTCATCCTCGACAACGGGCACAAGTTCTTAGTTGATGACGCGTACAACGCAAACCCCGCCTCAATGCGCGCATCGCTTGAAACATTCAGCAAGGTAGTGTGCGCTGGGAAAGTTGCAGTGCTCGGCGAGATGCGGGAGCTCGGTGAAGATGCGGCCAAGTATCACGCAGAGCTTGCTCCGCTGTTCGAGGGTATTGACGGCGTGATTCTTGTCGGGGAAATCTGGCGCGAAGCATTCAGCGGGGATTCAGGGTACATTTTCGTCGATGACTGGCAGGAAGCCTTGAAGGCCGTCAACGAGATAACATCATCGCGCGAGATTCAGGGAGTGCTGGTGAAGGGCTCACACAGCATAGGCCTCGAAAACGTCGTGAGGGAATTATGTTCCTGAAGGGATTTATGTTCTTCGCGCTGAGCAACATTCTGCAGTACTTCTGGATAAAGTACCAGAGGCACGAGCACATCACCCAGCAGCAGAAATGGTACGGCGTGAACATAGACAACGAAATCAAGTCAAAGACTCCTTCGATGGGGGGAGTCGTTTTTTTGTGGCTGGGACTTCTCGCGCTCGTGCTCAATCACTCTCTCGACTCGCTGCTTTTCTGGTCGCTGCCGATACTCAGCGGGCTTATCGGGTTCATCGACGACTGGCTGAAATTCAGGACGCACACGAGCGAGGGTTTTTCCAGTCTGGCCAAGCTGAAGCTCCAGCTCCTCCTGTGCGGAGTGTGGGTTGTGCTGGTGTTCCTGCGCGGAAGAATGGGACTCTGGCCGGGAGTGTATGACGGCGGCGGGTGGATTGCGATGCCTCTGGCGTTCCTGATGACTGCCGGGACAATAAACGCAGTGAACATCACCGACGGACTTGACGGCCTCGCGGGCGGGAGCTTCCTCGTGTCGCTGGGAGTGATGCTGATTCTCCTGCCGACAGACGCGCTGAACGCTGATGTGATGATTGAGCTGTTCTTCATGGTCGCGGGCTTCCTGTTCTACAACACGCGGCCGGCAAAAACCTTCATGGGCGACACGGGCTCTCACTTTCTGGGCGGAGCACTGGCGGCGTTGTGCGTGATGAACGGGCGCAGTCTGGCGATAATTCCGGCGGGGTTCATCTTCAGCGTTGAGATGCTGAGCTCGGCGGTACAGATTTTCACGATACGCAAGCTCAACCGCAAAATCTTTCTCATGGCACCTCTGCACCACCATTACCAGAAGAAGGGCATGGACGAGACGGCGGTAACCTTGAGGTTCTGGCTCATACACGCTGTCGGGGCTGTGATGCTGTCGCTGGTGCTTATCGGGCTGTGAGGAAGTACATCCCTGAATAATTATGAATGCTTGTAGAAATTCAGGATTAGGCTTATCATTTACGTGTTCCATGACAATTTCTCATATAAATTATAACGAGGGGGAATATCTTTGCATAAGATACTCGAGAAACGCCAGCTCTCCTACGACAAAGAGAGAGACCAGAGCGTTTTCTACTACAAGGTCGAAGCACCCGAAATCGCCCGCAACCGCAAGGCGGGACAGTTCATCATCTTCCAGATTGACGAGGACTACGGCGAGCGCATACCTCTGACCATCGCCGACGCAAACGCCGAAGAAGGCTGGATCGCAATCGTCTTCCAGACTGTCGGGGCAACAACCCGCCGCTTCTCCATGACCTTCAACGAGGGAGACTATGTACCCGTACTCGTCGGGCCTCTGGGCAAACCCACCCACATCGAGAAGAAGGACGGCATCGTCGTCTGTGTAGGCGGCGGCATCGGCATCGCTCCTCTTCACCCGATAGTTCAGGCGAACCACGCAATCGGCAACAAGGTAGTTACAATCATCGGCGCACGCACAAAGGAGCTTCTGTTCTTCGAGGACGAGATGCGTGAGGCCAGCGATGAACTCATCGTCGTTACTGATGACGGAAGCTACGGGCGCAAAGCAGTCGTTACCGTACCTCTCACTGAGCTCTGCGAGAAGGAGAAGGTCAGCGAGATAGTCTCAATCGGCCCGGCAATAATGATGAAGTTCTGCGTTGCCGCCGCAAGACCTTTCGGCGTACCCATCACAACGTCGCTCAACACGATAATGATTGACGGCACGGGAATGTGCGGATGCTGCCGCGTCAAGGTCGGCGACCAGACAAAGTTTGTGTGCGTTGACGGCCCTGAGTTCGACGGCTACCAGGTCGATTTCGACAACATGATGCAGAGGATGACGGCCTTCAAGGACAAGGAACGCGAGGCAGACCACAAGTGCCGTGTAGGGCTTGATGCCGGAAAGGTAAGGGCATAACGATGAGCGAACACAAGACAACAGAGATTCTGCAGGAAGAAGCGGCCGGACTGTGGGCTGGCATAGAGGCCAAGAAGGCAGATGGCAAGTTTGTAGCTAAGGACAGAACAGCGATTCCTCAGCAGGAGATGCCCTCACAAGACCCTGTAGTCCGCGCAAAGAACATGTCAGAAGTTGCGCTCGGCTACACTGAGACTCAGGCGCGCGTTGAGGCCGAAAGGTGCATTCAGTGCGCAGCAGCTCCGTGCAAGAAGGGCTGTCCTGTGAGCGTACCGATTCCCGAGTTCATCAAGCACATTCAGGAAGGCGACTTCAAGGGCGCAGTTGACACCATCAAGAACACGAACCTTCTTCCCGCGATTTGCGGCCGTGTCTGCCCGCAGGAGAAGCAGTGCCAGAGCTTCTGCACCGTCGGAAAGATGCTGAAGTCCCCCGAGAAGGCAGTAGCAATCGGCAGGCTTGAACGTTTCGTAGCAGACTGGGAGAGAGCACATGACCTTATTTCCGTGCCCACGCCGAAGCCCGACACAGGGAAGAAAGTTGCTGTAATCGGTTCAGGCCCTGCAGGACTCACAGTAGCCGCAGACATCCGCCGTGAAGGCCACAGCGTAACAGTGTTTGAGGCGTTCCAGAAGACCGGCGGAGTCATGGTGTACGGTATTCCTGAGTTCCGTCTTCCGAAGGCAATCGTCGCCAAAGAAGTCGAGAACCTCAAGAAGATGGGCGTTGAGTTCAGGACGAGCTTCCTTGTCGGACGCACGGCAACCCTCGAGCAGCTGCTTGACGAGGGCGGATACGATGCGGCGTTCATCGGGACGGGTGCAGGACTGCCGAAGTTCATGCGCATTGAGGGCGAAAACCTCATCGGAGTATTCAGCGCGAACGAGTACCTGACGCGCTCGAACCTCATGAAGGCCTACGACAGAGACCACGCAGACACACCGCTTTACGACGCAAAGAGAGTTGCAGTGTTCGGCGGCGGAAATGTCGCAATGGACGGTGCACGTACAGCCTTAAGGCTCGGTGCGGAGAAGGTCTACTGCGTTTACAGAAGAACCCGCGCTGAGATGCCGGCACGTATCGAGGAAGTTGCACACGCATTTGAAGAGGGAGTAGATTTCCACTTCCTCGAGAACCCGACGAAGTTCATCGGCGACGACAAGGGCAGGCTTGTGGGCGTTGAGCTTCTGAGCTACGAGCTCGGCGAGCCTGATGCGTCCGGCAGAAGGAAGCCCGTAGCGATTCCGGGAACTGAGCACGTGCTCGACATTGATGCGGCAGTCATCGCTCTCGGCAACGACTCCAACCCTCTGATGGCGCAGACTACTCCAGGCCTCAACGTAACCAAGTACGGCAACATCATTGTTGACCCTGAGACGCAGAAGACCAGCATTGACAGGGTATGGGCAGGCGGAGACATCGTTCTCGGTGCGGCAACGGTCATCCTTGCGATGGGCGAGGGACGCAGAGCTGCGGCGAGCATGAACGCATACTTGGCCGGCAAGTAACGCATTAACGTAACTTCAGCGGAGGAGTCATTCACGGCTTCTCCGCTTTTGTGTCTAATGATGAAGAAATTAGCGTTATTGCTTGTGAGCATTCTCCTGCTTCAGGGGATTTCCCGCGCAGAAGAATATGACCCTCAGAACACGATGCTCGCGCTGAACATGGCGGTTGTGTCCGTCCACAGGATAATCACCACGCAGAGCCGTGCAGTCCTTGATGACGAGTACCAGAACATCATCAATAACCTAAGTCTCGGCAACATACGTTCAGACCCGGAAATCACGGAGCTTTACGAGAAGCTGCTGGACGTTGCGGGCAGAAAGAAGCTCCGCAGTGAGGAGGCAGAGTACCTCAGGAAGAACTACGACGCGGCGGCCAAGAAGTCGATCTCCGGCGCGCTGTCTGACTTCGGGAAGAGTTCTGTTGCGGCGATCCGCGAAGACGGGAGCATCGGAGCATTCTTCGGGAGCTTCAGCACTCTGCTGTCTGTCGGTGCGGCGAGCTATTTCAAGTACCAGACCGGCGGCGTGAACCTTAAAGGTTCTCTCGAGGACAACCTTTACCGCCTGAAGGCAGAAGACTTGGCCGACTTCAATGAACTTCAGAAGCAGCTGCTCTCGTCGTCGTGGAACTTGATGAACAAGTACAGCCTTCCCGATGAATACCGTCTCGTCCAGCGGTCAATGGATGATTTCAGCAAGGCCGTCGACGGGGACAATGAACCTGCGCAGAAACTGAGGATGCTTCAGGCACTCGAGGATGATTTCCGCGTGTATGCTCCGTACTGGTACTACAGGGCGAAGGCAGCTCATGACACCGGCGACGAGGAAGAAGCTCGGGTGTGCCTCGACGTGTTCGACGAAGTGTGGAGGCCGGTTCTGCGTAGAGACCCCTACATGCTGGAGGCGGCGAAGTTCAGGATAAATGACCTGGTGAAGGACGGACTGCCTTACGACGAGGAGAAGCGGCAGGTACTTCTTGGGTTCTGTGGCATCATGCGCGGAAACACAATGCGCGAGGACTGGGTCAACAACCTTTTTGCCGGAGCTGTATATTACGCTCTTGACGAGAAGGACGAGGGCATAAGGTGCTTGTCGGCGAACATCGATTTCGGCTACGAGGAGGAACTCAGCGGGGCAGTCCTGCAGTACATGAGGGCGGGTGTTCCTGCGGTGATGCTGTTCAGCGAGGCACTGCGTTTACTGAAGCTCAACGAACTTACCGCAGGCATGAGCAGTCCTGACCGGCAGAGAGTGTTCATGATTGCTGACTGCCTTGACGGAAAGGACGGAGCACCTGAGAGGCTCGCGCTTGTGGCCAAGACTCCGGCGGAACTCCACGCGCTTAGGGTAAGTCTCCTCAGAAGCCCGGAAAACTTCGCGGAAGTATCTTTGCTTGCGGAGAATCAGCCTCTGTCAGGCGATGAACTCTCGAGAGACTATGCCGTGATTCTTCCCGCGCTGAAAGTTTACTCGGACGACGGCAATGCGCTGGCAATGGTCATGCTCGCAGATATGTACCTTTACGGCTGGGGAGTTGATGAGTATCCTGAACTCGCAAAGTCGTTGTACTTCAAGGCTGCAGAGAAAGGTGAGCTGTACGCGCAGTCGATGTATGTCAGTATGCTGATACTGGACAGGAAGCGTGAAGCAGTTGTTGAGGTGCCTGAACCGTCAGCGGACAAGAAGCCGCAGAAAGACAGGAAGCCGCTGTTGAGGTTCTGGCCGTTCAAGAGGCAGTGAAGGGAGAAGCGTAATGCGAGTAGGAATAATGACGTGGTTCACGTACCACAACTACGGCACTGCTCTGCAGGTTACGGCACTCACGAGCAGGGTGAAGGCTCTGGGGCATGAACCGTCGGTGATTAACTACAAGCCCGACAGCCGCATGAAGAGCATAAAGCGTGAGGGGCTGTTCCGTTTTCTGGCGGTGAGGATTGTTCGGAGAATTGCAGGACTGTTCCGGCCAAGACACAGGAACTATGCTCCCGCAGAACGTGAGGAGAAGTTCCTCAGCTTTCTCGGTGAGAACATATCCCTTACGGAGAAATGCGACACAATGCAGGAGCTCGAGGATGTCGCAAAGAACTTTGACGCTGTGATTTGCGGAAGCGATCAGATATGGTCTCCGCTAGGCTTGGACGCACATTACTACCTTGACTTTGTTCACGACAGGGCGAAGAAGGCGGCGTATGCTCCGAGCATCGACACTAACCACGTGAGGAGTGAGGCTGTCAGACAGCGGGTGATTGCGCTTGCCGGAGATATAGCGTATCTTTCCGTACGTGAGAAGGCTTCCGCAGAGACGCTATCCTTGTGGCTGAACAGAAAGGTTGAGGCTGTGCTAGACCCTGCGCTTCTGCTCAAGGCCAGTGAGTGGGAGAAATATACGTATACGAACCTGCAGATATTACCGACGGGGGGGGGGGGCTACTGCCTCGTTTACATGCTCACACCAAACGACAGCTACTACGAAGAGAGCAGAAGGATTGCCGGAGTGCTCGGCCTAGAGGTGAAAGTTATCCCTGTCTTCGTGGAGGATCTGCACCGTGAAGGCTGCATAACGTCTCCCGTAGGCCCGGCAGAGTTTCTAGCTCTGTTCAGAGATGCAGCGTTTGTCTGCACGGACTCCTTTCACGGAATGGTCTTCTCCATAATTTTTCACGTGAACTTCGTCGAGTTCGAACGCTTCGCACATGATGACCCCATCAACCAGAACTTCAGAATCTACAACATCGCAGAACTGCTGTCGCTTGAGAGCCGGATCTTCAGCGGCAGAGTTCCCGACGAAACGCTGAGGTCAGCGATTGATTTCCGTGAAGTTGACCGCAAACTCGACAAACTCCGCGAGGATTCGTTGTGCTGGTTGAAGATAACACTTGATACAATTAGCAGCATCCATTCAGACAAGGAAGTGTAGCATTATGGAACTGGCAAAGAAATTCAGCAGACAGAAACCGTCGGGAATGGTGAGAGTCTTTCAGGCCATCGAGAAGATGACTGACGTGCTCAACCTCAGCATCGGCGAACCCGACTTCGTAACCGAGCCCGACATAGTAGACGCGGCGGCACGTGCGGCTAAGGAAGGCTTCACGCACTACCCTCCGCTACAAGGCTACCTTGACGTTCGCGAGGCAGCCTGCGCGTACTGGGAGAGACATCACGGCTTCAAGGCTTCTCCTGATGAGGTATATATCTCGGTCGGCGGACTTCACATCCCGTGGCTGGCGTTCGGCGCGCTCCTGAACCCGGGAGATGAGGTTATGCTCATCGAGCCGTACTTCACGCCCTACGAGGCACAGATTCGCGGGAACGGAGGAGTCCCTGTGTGCATCAAAACGCGCGAAGAGAACAACTTTGCGCCCAGCATCGACGAGCTCCGTGCGGCGGCAACACCTCGAACCCGCGCAATAGTCCTCAACTATCCCGGCAACCCTTCGGGACGTGTGGCATCGCTTAAGCAGCTCGAGGAAATTGCCGAATTTGTGATTGAACATGATTTATTTGTGCTGAGTGATGAGATTTATGAGTCTATGGTGTTCGGAGGCGAGCACGTATGCTTTGCCAACATTCCCGGCATGAAGGAACGCACTCTTCTTGCGGCGGGAGTCTCTAAGAGCCACTGCATGACCGGCTGGCGCATCGGCTACATGTTCGCCCCGCAGAACGTCATCAGCACAATGTGTGTTCTGTCGTCGTTCCAGACTTACGGCGTGAACACGTTATCGCAGAAGGCGGCGGCTTACGCTATGAACACTCAGGACGACAAAGTCAAAGCCCGCGCGGCAGTTTTCGGCGAACGCATGAAGATGGTGGAGCGCAGGTTAAACGCGATGAAGGGGGTGAAGTGCCACCCGGCAGAAGGAGCATTCTACTTATTCCCTGACATTTCGGGGACGGGGCTGAGCAGCGAGGAATTTGTGTGGCAGCTCCTCAATGAAGCACATGTAGCAGTTCTGCCCGGAAGTGCGTTCGGACAGACGGGAGAAGGGTATCTGCGCATAGCTTGTACCCAGTCTATGGAGACTCTCAGCGAGTCGATGGACAAGATGGAAGAATTTTGCAGGAGGTTTTAGCAAGTGAAGAACAGCAAGTTTTTATGTTTAATGGCACTGGCACTTATTGTGCTCGTATCGTCAGGAGGCTGCGGAGGCGGAAGCAGCAGCTCATTCGTCGACAATAACAGTCCTGATACACAGAGCCAGGACGTTACGCCTGCACCAACCAGCCCGGACGTAACGACACCTACGGTTGACGTTGAGGATCCTGAGACGGTATCGACGATACTTTCCGGCCTGAACGCACCGAACGGAACGGAGGTCATGGCTCTTCCCGAAAGTGCTTCCGGCAGTAAGAGGACGCTTAATGACCTCAGCGACGAGGAGAAGGCCGCAATTCCGGCGAACGAGACAGCGGCAGCAGCTCTGCCGACCATGAGCGTGGACAAAGATGCTGTGTACGTGTTCGGCGTTGCTCTGAACAACCTTAACGCAGGGGATGCGATTTACCTGCACATGATTTCGAAAGCTAATGCGGCGGCTTCAGAGTTTTCGGCGGCTGATGCAGAGGACGGCTCGTACATCTTCCTTGACGACGACGGGAAGACTGTAACGACAGTCCCGGCGAACAAGCACGTTAATGCTGCAGTGTACATGACGGCGGGGAAGACTTACGCGCCGGTCATCACGAAGGCTTCGGCCTCATCCGTAACTCCTGAGGTGTCGCCGGACAACCCTTCTCCGACTCCTGTACCGACACCGACTAGTCCGGATGTTGCTCCAGAGAGCGGCGATACTCCAGCACCCACGAGCCCGGATGTTACTCCCCAGAGCGGCGATGTCCCGCCCACACCTCCAGAGAGCGGCGACAATCCAGCACCCACGAGCCCGGATGTTACTCCCCAGAGCGGCGACGTACCGCCCACACCGCCTACGGACAGCGATGACGCTACGCCTTCAACGGACAGCGAGGACGTTACTCCGTCGGTAGACAGCGATGACGCTACACCTTCAACGGACAGTGAGGACGTTACTTCGTACACAGCGACAGAAGAAGGGAAGCACGCAATCGAACTCACGAGCGGGACGGCAAGCTACAGTGATGTTACGGTAACGAAGACCGGCGACGCAACAGGCCAGAGCGACGGCGAGAGCGGCTACGACTGGACGGGCTCGAACGCGGCAGTATTCGCGAGCGGCGGAAGTACCCTGACGATTGAGGACGCGACGATCACCAGCAATGCAACCGGCGGAAATGCAGTCTTCGCGTACGGCGGCAACCTCAGCGGGAGCGGCTCGGGCGACGGAACGAAAATCACCATCTCCAACTCAACCATCACGACCAGCAAGAACAATTCCGGCGGCATCATGGTTACCGGCGGAGGAACAATCGAGGCCAGCAACCTCACCATCACGACGCAGAGCGGTTCATCTGCAGCCATCAGGTCAGACAGAGGCGGCGGCACAATCACTGTTACGGGCGGAACGTACACCGCGAACGGCCAGGGCTCGCCTGCGATTTACTCGACTGCTGACATCACCGGCAATGACGTTACGCTTGTTTCAGGCATCGCGCAGGTCGTCGTGATTGAGGGCGGAAACTCCGTAACCCTCGACAACGCGACTCTTACCGCGAACCACACAAGCCTTAACGGCAACGACAGCTACTATCAGGCAGTATTGATTTACCAGTCGATGTCGGGGGATGCTTCGGACGGCTCGAGCTCCTTCACGATGACAGGCGGAAGCATAACGAACGCGAACGGAGACATCTTCCACGTAACCAACACCACGACGACTATAACCCTCTCCGAGAGCATCAACATCGTCAACAACGATTCATCAGGTTACTTCCTTAGGGCATCGTCCGGCAGTTGGGGAAGCTCCGGGAGCAACGGCGGAAAAGTTACGCTTAATGCTGACGGCCAGGACATCAACGGAAATATGTTAGTGGACAGTGTCTCTACGCTCGCACTGAACCTGAAGAACAGCTCGGACTTCGAGGGAGCAGTCAACTCCTCAGGACAGGCAGGAACTGTCAGCGTAGTGCTCGATGCAACATCGACGTGGACGCTTACGGGCAACTCCTACGTTACCAGCCTGACGAACAACGGCACAATCAACACAGGGAGCTATACACTTTACGTCAACGGCACAGCTTACACGGAGTGATTCGGGGCGTAAAATATAGGCATTTCCCAAATTCTTAACATGGAGGTAAGTGTTCATGGTAGGCTTTGACTATTCCAACGCCGCAAGGTTCGTCCGAGATCATGAGGTCGAGAGCATGAAGGTTATTGCTCAGAATGCAGCAGAGAGGCTCAAGTCCCGGCAGGGTGAGGGCAATGACTTTCTGGGCTGGATTGACCTTCCGGTGAACTATGACCGTGAGGAGTTCGCGCGCATAAAGATGGCGGCCAAGAGGATACAGAGCGACTCTGACGTTCTTCTTGTGGCAGGCATCGGCGGATCTTATCTCGGCGCACGCGCGGCAATCGAGTTCCTGAGGCACGGCTTCTACAACGAGCAGAGCAAGGAAGCCCGCAAAACTCCGCAGATCTACTACATCGGCAACAGCATGAACGGCACGTACATTCAGGATGTGATAGACTTGCTCGAGGGCAAGGACTTCAGCATCAACGTAATCTCCAAGTCCGGCACGACGACCGAGACGGCAATAGCGTTCCGTGTGTTCAGGGAACTGCTCATCAAGAAGTACGGCCAAGAAGGCGCGGCGAAAAGAATCTACGCAACGACGGACAAGGCGCGCGGTGCTCTGAAGACCCTTGCTGATACAGAGGGCTATGAATGCTTCGTGATTCCCGACGACGTAGGCGGCAGGTTCTCGGTGCTTACGGCTGTGGGACTTCTGCCCATCGCAGTGAGCGGTGCGGACATTGACGCGCTGATGGCGGGTGCTGCGGCGGCACGTGAAGTTGCTCTGAACCAGCCCTTCGAGAGCAACCCTGCGCTTCAGTACGCGGCTCTGAGGAACATAATGCTTCGCAAGGGCAAGAACGTCGAGATTCTGGCGAACTACGAGCCCGCAATGCACTACATCTCCGAGTGGTGGAAGCAGCTTTACGGCGAGAGCGAAGGCAAGGATCAGCACGGAATTTTCCCGGCGAGCGTTGACCTCACGACCGACCTGCACTCTATGGGGCAGTTCATACAGGACGGAGCGCGCATAATGTTCGAGACCGTGCTCAACATCCAGACCCCCCGCAAAGATTTCGTGCTCAAGGCGCAGGATAACGACCTTGACGGACTGAACTACCTCGCGGGAAAGAATATGAGCTACGTGAACCAGTGCGCAATGAAAGGAACAATCGCGGCGCATGTTGACGGAGGAGTCGCGAACTTCATGGTGAACATGTCGGCTCAGGACGAGCATTCGCTTGGGGAGCTGTTCTACTTCTTCGAGTTTGCATGCGGAGTCAGCGGGTACATTCTGGGGATAAATCCCTTCAACCAGCCCGGCGTGGAGTTCTACAAGGCCAATATGTTCAAGCTGCTCGGCAAGCCCGGCAAGTAACCTCCTAACGTAAACACAATTCCCCTGCTCAACAAGGCGGGGGATATTTTTATGGCAGGTTTTCGTGTATGATTATGTCTGCGGAAAGAGTGCGGGGCGGTATATTTTCATTCTATGCTGCTTCCCTTTTTCCGCCGCCCCAAGTTACTTGTCGTTGTTGAGGAGGCTATAGACTGCTTCAGGCTGCTGGTTCGCGACGGAGATAATCATGTCTTGTCCCTTGCTGAGTATCTGGAACTCTATGAACCTCATTGTTGACTTGGCCTCGTCCGCATCGGTTATCCTGCTTCGGGACTGCGTGAGGTTTCCGCCGCTCTGTGCAAGGTTCGTCGCTGTGTGCTGGAGCGAGTCGCTGTAGGAGACAATCTGCGTCCTCTGCCTCACAACGTCTTCTATTGCTTTGTCGATTATCCCTATCGAACGTTCCGCAGTCTCACGCGTGAGAACATTGATGCCGCTAACTCCGAGCCCTTCCGACGAGACATCCCCGAACTGCACAGCGAAAGTCTCTGCCTGGTTCGTCCCGACCTGGAAGATTATCCCGCTGTTCTTCATGGTCATGAATGCGTTGTACGCGTCCCTGCCCGTCAAGGTGTACTGCTCAGCTTCGCCGTCCCACAGCGCAGAAGTTCCCGCCATCGGGTCAAACTCTACGCTGATGTTCTCGCCGATAACTCCGTGAAGGACATTGCCCGTAATCTTCACGTCAGAGGCAAGTGCTGCGCCCGAGTCCGCGTCGTACACCGAGACAGTGTAGGTGCTCTCTGTAGCTTCCTGTACGGTGTTGAGGCCGAGCGCGTTTATCAGGCTGTCGTCGCCGGAGAGGAACAGTTCTCCGTTCCTGCCGGGCACTGCACTGCGAAGGACAAGGCTGGCTTTGAGGGAGTAAGTCTCTCCGTCATCGTCAGACATCACCTCGAGGTCAGAGATCGTCCCGAAGTTCCCCGCGTCGTCAACGTACGCCATCTGTCCGAGTGATTCTGACACCGCCGAGTTAATCTTGTCCGCAACATCGTACAGAGTGTCGTTGCCGTAAATCGTGAGGTCTGCCGTCCTGCCGTTGCCCTGTACAATCTTCAGCGTCTGAGGCTCCTCCACGATGAACGCATCACCCTGCGTGTCGGAGTAGAACTGCCCGATGTCCCGCAGAGTGTTCAGGCTCTCCGCGAAAACCTGAAACGACTCCTCGTCGCTGTCCTGCTGCTCTATCTTCGTGAGCTTGCCGACCTCGAAGATATTGCTCCTCTGAACCTGAGCTTTGCCCGGCTCTGCACGAACCTCTATCCTGTAGCTCCCCTCAGGCTTCCCCAGAATCGACGCTCCTCCGCGAACTGTCGCCCTCAGAGTGCTGTCGTTGGCTGACCACATCAGCCCAGATGTCCCGTCAAGCAGCTTCTTCGTGTTGAACTGCGTTATCTCTGCCACCATGTCCAGCTTGCCCTTGATGGCCTGGACTTCCTCGTCAATGTGCTGCCTCTCGCGCGAAGTCAGCGTGTCGTTGGCCGACTGTACGGAGAGCTCGCGCATTCTCTGCAGGAGTTCGTTGGAGTCGCCTAAGGCACCTTCGGCGGTCTGGAGGAGGCTGATTCCGTCTTGGGCATTCTTTACGGCCATAGAGTAACCCGCTATCTGCGAGCGCATCTTTTCGGAGATTGCGATACCTGATGCGTCATCGGCGGCAGAGTTTATGCGCAGTCCTGTAGCTAAGGGCTGTATTGACTTGTGAAGCATTGCCTCCGTAGCCCTCGCTGTGTTCAGTGCGGATAATGCCGTAATGTTGTGATTTATTATCATGATATTCATTCCCCTATTGTAAAGATGCCGTATACTTGCAATAAGTATCGGGGATAAGCGCAAAAAAATAAACAGGAAGATACAGATTTTTTATGTTCTTCCGCCGTTCCACAAGTCTTCAAGCCGCACGAAAGTATAGCCTCTCCTTTGCAGTCCTTCTACGATTTCCGGCAGAGCGTCTACTGTGTTGGGCATTCCCGAATGCATGAGCACGACATCTCCCGGCCGTGCACTCCCGAGAACGAGGCGCACAATCTCTTCTTTGGGACGGCCGGTGTAGTCTGCGGTGTTGAGGCTCCACAGTCCGAGCTTAAGGTTCTTGCGGCGCATTGCGTTGAAGATCCGCAGATTCCAGCCTCCTCCGGGCGGACGGAGAAAACGCGTCTTCCTGATGCCGAGCTCCTCGAGAACGTCGTCGCACCTCTTGGCCTGAAGCGCAATGTGGTCAACAGACGGGTCTTGGTACAGTCGCGGGTGGGTGTAGGTGTGGTTGGCGAGTTCGTGCCCGGCGTTGTGCAGGAGGAGCGTAACCCTGCCGAAACGCTGTGCGAATTTCCCGACGACGAAGAAGGTGGCTTTGACGTTGTAGGGTTCTAGTGCGGCGATAATCTCCTGCATTCCTGTTTCACGCGGGCCGTCGTCGAAGGTCAGGACGATTTCTCGGACGAACGGGTCTCCTGATGCGATGCCGTATTTGTGCCGTTCGCTGGAGAGAGGGCCCCACTCGATGAAGAGGAAAACAGCCAGCGATAAGAGCAATAATCTCCGAAGCATAAAATTCTCCTGTCCAAAATTTATGATGAAGTGATTATAGCAGAGGAGCAAAAAATTACCCCCCAGCCTTCAAGACTGAGGGGCAGAGAAAATCTCCGTTACTTCATGAACGGCACAAGCAGTCCTTCATCCCAGCCCACAGGCCTGAAGAATCCGCCGTACAGTTTTGCTAAATGCGCCTTCATTGCCTCGCTCTGGTACGCGTCGACAACTTTGGTGTACGTTGCTAGTTTCTCCGGGTCCTCAAGGTCAGCAGTACGTGCCGCGATTAAGTTCCAGTACTCCTGCTCGCGCGCCTGATCCGCGTAAACTGCATCGCTCGCCTTCAGTCCGTAGTCCAGCGCGTAAGTGTCGTTGATTACGCCCGCCGCAATGTCCGGCAGTGCTGAAGGTATCGTGTTCGCCGCGAGCTCCTGAATCGTAATCTTCTTGCTGTAGCTGGCGATGTCCTCCTTCGTCGGGTTGAAGCCCGCTCCCTCGCGCAGAGTGATAAGCCCGCTCGTGGCCAAGACCTTGATTGCGCGTCCGCCGTTCGTCGGGTCATTGGGGATTGCGATTACGTCGCCGTCCTTGATCTCGTCTAGGCTCTTAATCTTGATTGAGTACAGGTTCAGCGGAACAACGAACGTGTTGGCAATGTTCGTGAGCTTGTAGCCCCTGCTCTCCAGCTCGTCGGCAAAGTATATCCTGTGCTGGAATCCGTTGAGGTCAATATCCCCGTCAGCAAGTGCACGGTTCGGCGTAACGTAGTCCGTGAACTGTATCACCTCAAGGGTAATGCCCTCCTTCGCGAGAGCTTCCTTGACGGGTGCCCACATCTCATCGTAGACGCTGCCGGTAACCCCCAGCCTCACCGTAACCGCCGCCGATGCACTGAGTGCCAGAGCCAGCACAAGCGCGAACGCCACAACTAACTTCTTCGTCATAACAACATACTTCCTTTCACGAAAATATCTATCTACAAACCGAAGGCTGAAACCCTCAGTGTGTATTCTTCCTCGCAAAGTACTCCCCTAACCACTGCACAACGCTGACTCCAGCGACAAGCACGCCCACAACTACCCACGTAATGTCCTGCATGTTCCTGTCATGCCCGTAACGTATCGCGAAGTCTCCGAGCCCTCCTGCACCTACAGCACCGGCCATAGCGGTTAATCCCAGAAGGCTTATGATTGTGATTGTGATTGCACGGATTATCGGCGCAAGGCTCTCGCGCAGATACACCCTGAATATCACCTCGAACGGGCTCGATCCCATCGACAGCGCAGCCTCAACAAGCCCCTTGTCTGTCTGTGCAAGCGCGCTCTCAACCTGACGCGAGAAGAACGGCGTTGCTCCGAACACCAGAGGTACGATAACACCTCTCACGTAAATTGCTGTGCCCATTATTGCACGCGACAACGGCATTAATGCGGTAAGCAGTATGATGAACGGTATCGACCTGAACAGGTTAATGATCTTGTCGAGCACCTGATACACAGGACGGTTCTCCATTATGCCGCCGGGTTTCGTTACGGTCAAGATTATTCCGAACACCAGCCCGAACACGAAGATGATTGCTCCCGACCAGACTTCCATCAAGAGAGTATCTCCGCAGGCCTTCCAGAACTCGGGAAGCCTCCTCATGAGATTCGGAAGCCATCTGCTAAGCTCCTGCATCCTGAATCACCTCCACACGTATATTCTTGCTCCTGTAGTACTCTATTGCACGGTTGATGTTCTCTCTCGGCCCGCTGAAGATTACGACCGTCCCGCCGACCATTGAGCCCGCGACAATCTCGACATCCGCAAGCACAATGTTTATCACCACGTCGAACGCCCTCGACGCGTAGGAGATCAGCGGCTCCGACACGTCCGCGTAAACGTAAACCAGCCGTGCCATGAGTTCGCCGGGCTTGAGCTGGACTATCGGGGACTCGTCGCGTATCAGCGTCTCAATCTTCGAGAGGTTGGAGGTTGTGCGCACAAAGTTTCGGGTAACGGGATGCTTCGGCGAGGAGAAAATCTCGAACACGTCGCCGCTCTCTATAACTTTCCCTGCATCCATCACGGCAGCTTTCAGGCAAATGTTCTTGACGACTTCCATCTCGTGCGTAATCACAACGATTGTCAGGCCAAGTTTGCGGTTCAGATCCTTCAAGAGCTGGAGGATTGCGCCGGTGGTCTGCGGGTCTAACGCGCTTGTAGCTTCGTCGCAGAGGAGTATTCCCGGGTCATTGGCGAGTGCACGTGCGATTGCGACTCTCTGCTTCTGCCCGCCGGAAAGCTCTGACGGGTAAGCGTTCTCCTTGTCGGGAATGTCTACCAGTGCCAGAAGCTCCCGTACCCGTGCCTTCATTGCGTCCTTAGTCATTCCGCGCAGGGGGTAAGCTACGTTCTGCATGACCGTGCGCGACGGCATAAGGTTGAACTGCTGGAATATCATTCCGATTTTCGTGCGTGCCTTGTAGAGTTCCTTCGGCTTCAGCTTCGTCATCTCTACGCCGTCAATCCTCACGCTCCCGGAGTCCGGCCGTTCGAGGAGGTTGATGCACCGCACAAGCGTAGACTTCCCTGCGCCGGAGAAGCCGATTATCCCGAAGATGTCTCCGTCGTTAATCGTCAGCGATACGTCATTGACCGCGTGAATGGCTGTATCCTTCCTGTCGGCGTTGAAGCTCTTAACAATGTGTTCAAGTTCAATCAATCGTTCTCATTCCTCCTGCATATAACAAAAGCGGGAAGCCGTTTCGTGTACGTACTCCCCGCGTCATTATCTCTTCAGCGAACAGCACGACAAACTATGTGCCTTCACACATCATCATGCTGGTAATAATTATGCTGTCAGAAAAATTATTGTTAGCCATAGTGCGGAAATTATATGCCCCGCAAAGCCTGAGTGTCAAGATTTGTCTTTCTTCGCCTCCCGGTACATCCTGAACAGCTCCGCCGCAATATCCTCCTCGCTCCTGTCCTTCGCCCACCCGTACGCCGCACACACCGCCGCATCATTCGCACGGTGCGCCTCACGCAGGGCCAGCGGCATCGCGTTGTCCGTGTACAGCTCCGCAAAACTGCACTCAGGGTTCAGGGCCCGCGCGTCCAGAATCGCCTGCGCAGTCCGCTCTATCCTCGCGCGCTGCTTCTTCGTCGGTGAAGGCCAGCAGAACGTGTTGTACACCACTCTTGTACTGTACCTGTAACCTATTCCCAGCCTTCCGCAGACTCTCCTGACCCACGCCATATGTACCCTGCTCGTCAGGACTCCGAAATGATACAGCGTTGCATCAGGTATCATGTACAAAGTGTTACCTGGTATTACTTCAGCAGGAAGCCAGCCGAAGGGAATATAGCTCCTCTTATCCGATGACACCTGAGGAATTGCAAGATAGTTTTTCGTGGCGTAACGTATCTCACTGAACAGCGCGGGTGTCTCTGCCTGCTTCCTCGTTGCGGCTCTTGCGCTCTCAAGCCTGAACTGTTTAACCCTCTCTATCCTCTCCATTACGCGCGGACATTTCGTGATGATACTCGGGCTTGCATCAACCAGCCACAAGCAGTATCTCGGCACTCTCTGTATGAAGTCAACTCCCATCATGAACGGACGAATCAATTTCTCGGCGAGCGGGTCAGTCCTCAAAAGCTCGTCTCTCTCTTCAGCAGTCATGAGGAGATTTCCATCATCACGCGGAAGGCCTCCTATTAACGTTCTCGGGGTATCCTCCCTCATCGGCTCGGGCTGGGGCTCCGCAAACTCGTTAGGCCCGGGCACAAGGTAGAAGTTTATGTTGTCCACAAGCCGCACTTTCCCGCCGGTAATCAGCTTCTTCTTCACGCCCGGCTTCTCTCCCCAGCTGAACCCTATCACTACGCAGTGAACCTGTGCCTTCTCCTCCGCCTCGCTGTCCCACTTGAAGGCCGTGTGCGCAAAGTCGATGAATATCCTGAACCCGAAGTGCAGGGGCTTGAAGACTGTGCTGACAAGTTCGCCCTGAGTGATTGAGTTCGTCGAGACGAAGGCCGCCCGCGCCTTTGTGCCGCACAGGAACTCCGAAGCCTTGTAGTACCAGCACGCAACGTAATCGAGTTTCCCCGCCAGCTTTCCGTCCTTGTAGAGCGAGGCAATCTCCTGCTTCTGTTCCTTCGACTGTGAAGGGTAGCCCAGATACGGAGGGTTGCCGATAACGCAGAGATTTTCGTCAGGCGTGATGACTTCGCGCCAGTCTGTGAGGACGGAATTTGCCTCAATGATGCGGTTGTAGGTTTTGAGGGGCAGGATGTCTTCGTAGAGCTGAACGATGGATTTGGTCTCGTTGAACATCTGAGTTTCGGCGATCCACAGGGCAGTACGCGCGACGTGGACGGCGAAATCATTAATCTCTATCCCGTAGAATTGCGAGATGGAGACCTGCACGGGGGTTTCTTCCTGCGAGAACGCAAAGGAGATCTGTCCGCGCGTAAGTTCCTGAATGATTCTGTTCTCGAGGCGGCGCAGTGAAAGATACGTTTCTGTGAGGAAGTTTCCTGAGCCGCAGGCCGGGTCGAAGAATCTCAGAGTGCCGAGCTTCTTCTGGAACTTCCGCAGGTTCTGCGTTCTGGACTTGTCGGGAGGAGCTGAGGTTATCTCCTCAAACTCAGCGTTGAGGCCGTCCATGAAGAGCGGGTCAATCACCTTGTGGATGTTCTCTATCGACGTGTAATGCATCCCTCCGCTGTGGCGGGTCTTGGGGTTGAGGGTTGACTCGAAGACTGCACCGAAAATCGTCGGGGAAATTCCCGCCCAGTTGAAGCCCTCGCTCATCTCCTCGAGGATTATCCTTAACGGCTCTCCGTCGAGCTGGGGTATCTCTATGTCCGCTTCCTCGAACAGCCCGCCGTTGACGTACGGGAACGCCTGAAGGTCTGCCTCGAGGTACGGGTCTCTGTTCTCCGGCTTCCTGCTCAGGACGGCGAAGAGCTCCCGCAGTGAGTTCCGTGCTGAGTTTCTGCGTGAGGCTAAGTAGTCGTGAAACTGTTTCGGCGCGAAGAGTCCCGAGTCCTCAGCGTAGAGCAGGAAGACGACTCTGACGCAGAAGATGTTTAGGCTCCGCTGTGATGCTTTGCCGTCGGGGTCAACGTAGCGCGTGAGGAGTGAGTCATAGAGTTTTCCGACGAGTTCGCCGGCTTTCACGGAGACTTCGAGCTCGCGGATTTCTTTGGGGCTTGAGGCTTTGCTGTCTACGAGGAATGCCAGCTTGTTTGCTTCGCGGCCAAGATTCTCGAGCAGTATGATTTCCGGCTCTGCTCTGGGTGTCTCCATGTCGTGGACTCTGAACTCCCGGAAGTTGCAGACCACGATGAACCTTCCGCGCTGTGATGCCGGTAACCAGTCGTAATATCTCTTGGCCTGCCCGAACGGAGTAATTACCGTGCCGTCTGACTGCGTCTGTGGCTTGTCGAGGTCAATGCTCCGCGATTTCTGCTCGATTATGATTCGTGTTGAGGGTATGTAGCCGTCGATGAAGCTGACGTGAGAGAGCTCCACCCTCTTCTGAAACTCTATCATTTCGCCGGGGTTCTGAGTGTCCGACAGACAGCCGAGCAGTTCGAGCCAGAAAGTCTGCGTATCGCTCAACTCGTCGCCTCTGTCCTTCCAGCGCATGATGAAATCATTGATGTTGTTAGTCATGGCAAGAAAAAAAGCGGCATCCCGCAAAGGACACCGCAGAAAATTATTGCTGTCTCTAGCCTATCTCGGCAATGAGCTTCTCGACTGCCTCGCGTGCATCGTCAGGAAGCCTGTCGATTCCGCCGCGCTCAGTCTCTCTGCTCTTGATGAAGTTCAGCCTGTCCTGGAATCTCTTCTTGAGCTGAGTCCTGTACTCGTCGTTCTTCAGGTCAGCGTCGAAGCCCGGAATCGCCATCGTCTTGATGCCGGTCAGGTTGCCGAACGGAGTCCACTGCGCCGTGCCCTCAACGATGCGCTCAATGATCATGAGGGTGTTCTCCTTGCCTACGGGCTTGCCCATGAAGCTGCCGGTGTTGAGGATGTAGCAGTCAACGCCGTCGGAGATGAGAGCCTTGAACCTCTCGTAGTCCATGCTGAGCGGGTAAGTCCTGAACGGGTTGGCGTAGGGTTCGCAGACCAGTGCGTCAGGGTCAACGCCGGGTGCGAGGTTCTCTGCGCTGGTTCTCTTTGTCGCGAGCGTTGCGCCGAGAACGGAAGCCAGCGACGGGCCTTCGAGTTTCAGCACGGGCGGGAGCGTCGGGTCTCTCATGAGCCAGAAGATGGCGTTCAGAGGCTCGTTAATCCTGTCGACTCTGTTAGGCGACCACAGGCGGGACTTGATTGCGCGTCCGTTTCCGTTGCGTACGTCCTCAGTTACGGCTATGAGTTTGCCGTCAGGAGTCCTGATGCATCCGCAGTTCTGGAGCGTCAGAATGTACTTGTTGTCCGGGCAGCCGATGGGGTAATCTGCGACCTTGTCGAAGTACGTCGGCTCGAGGGCGATTGCGTACTTGTCCTTTACGTTGACGACGAACGCATCATCATGAAGCACCATGACATCATATTTGCCGTCATGCTTTGCGTGTGTGATTGTCGACTTGCCGGAGCCTGACAGACCGAACGCCGCGACAACGAACTTCCTGCCGCTTCCGTCCTTGAGGGTGTACCTCTTAAGTCCACCGTGGCATGATGCGTAGCCGTTGCGTGCCGCGATGCCCCATGCGAGGGTCAGAGTGCCCTTCTTCATTTCGCCGAAGTAGCGCAGTCCGAGAACTATTGCGCAGTTCTCTTCGGGCGAGAAGAAAGCGATTCCCAGCGGGAACTGCTTCTGAAGCTCGGGGTCTCCGTGCGGCCAGTCGGGGTCTGCGACAAAGAAGATGTCTCCGTCGTGGTCGGAAATCTGGCGCGATGCCGCGTAACGCGGTGCGTAGGCTTCGTTTGCGTACTGGAAGTTAATCATCCAGTTGTACAGGTTGTTCTCGTAGCCTTCAGGAACGATGCAGTGTGCGGAGGTCATGAAGTCTTCGTCAAGCCCTACGTATGCATCAGCCTGATAGAGCTTGCGATAGCGCATGTTGAAGATTGCCTCGCGGATAATCTTGCAGTACTTGGCCACGTCGACATCAGGATAGCCGACGATTCTTCTTGCGGCTGCGGTGCGTCCGAAGATTCCGCCGTCGTTGAATAGGAGGACATTCGCGCCCATCGGGAGTCCCTGCGCTTCAGGCTGGAAGACGGGCATTCCCGTAAGCTCGATTGTGCCGGGCGAGTTCTTTGCGAGGTTGTAGGCCTCGTGGAGGTCCTGTACATGATGGACGTTGTTGCTGTAGAAGAGGGTCTCGATTGTCGTTCTGGGCTGAGCGTGATAAACCTTCTTGAAGTTTTCAGGATCATAGTAACCGATTGTTGACATGCTGAAAATTTCTGCCCCTTTCGTGAAAGATTGTGTTGGAATGCCGTAATTATAGCACTATACAGATTACTTGAGGCGGTTCTCCGTGCCGTGAATGAGCCTTACGATGTTAGTGCGATGACGGAACACGCACAGTGCACCCAGAATTGCCGCAATAATCGTAAACTCTTTCGGTGCACCCAGCATCGCGAAGAAGACCGAGATACACACCGTCGACACCATCGACGCAACGGACACGTACCGCGTCAGCTTCATCAGGGCGAACCAGATTGCCCCGCAGAGCAGGACGACAGCGAAAGACTCATACGGCCAGATGAAGAACAGTGTCCCGTACGTCGTAGCTATGCCCTTGCCGCCCTTGAACTTCAGCCACACGGGGTAGTTGTGCCCTATCACGACAGCCAGAGCCGCAACCGCCATGATGATATTCTGCTGTTCAGCAGGCACAAGGTGCACGGCAAGCAGCAACGCGAACGCTCCCTTGAGCATGTCGACGACTGCAGTGAAACGTGCCCAGCCGAAACCCATTGCACGTCCTACGTTGGTTGCACCGATTGCTCCGCTGCCGATTGTGCGGATGTCTAGGCCGTCGCGTTTGCCTGTCTCGTCGCGGTGAAAGAGTTTGGTGATTACGTAGCCGGTCGGAAATGAGCCGATGAGGTACGAAGCTATTGCCCATAGAATTATTGCGCGCATAATATTCATTCCCCCTACGGAAAAATTATTGTCCGCTTATCCTGTCTGAACCCCTCTTGATGTTCAGACTCACTAGGTCTTTGTCCTTGAGGCTGTCCCACTTGAAGTTCAGCACCAGCAGGAACAGTGCAGAAAACGGGTCAACCCTCCAGTTCTCATTCTCCCTGAAAGCGTCATGCACTGCTTTAAGCTGGTTAAGGCCTTTGCCGTCAGCCTCCATTTCCTCGAGGAAGCTCCTTACTTCAGAGAGCGTATCAATTCCTGCCGCCCGCAGAATGTTGCACAGGTGCAGGAAACTTTCTCTCAGGTAATCAGCGTCCGGCGTGAACTCCGGGAAGCCTGCCTCCTGAGCAAGAGCATTCCACCGGCCAAGAAGGGACTCGTCGTCGCGGAAGAGCATATACAGTTCTTCATCGGTGAAGAGTTTTTCTGCTTCTGGAGGTTCGGGCTTTCGGGAGGGTGTGTTTGCTGACGGAGGAACCAGCAGTGCTTCATCCTTGATGACTCTGCGGAGGTTCAGGAAGCCTTCATCAGCTTCTTCGAGCAGTGAAGACAGTCTCACGAGCTGTCGTGTCAGCTTCTTTTCGGAGATGCTTCCGACGGTCTGATTAACTCTCGGGAAAATAGTTGCCCACGCTTCCTGCAGGATTGTGCGGAGCTCGAGCCTGAAGCTGAGAGTCTTATACTTGGCCCATTCCCTGAGCCTTGAACGCGTATCCGACAGAGCGAGGATGTACACAACAGCGGGATAGCCGAACCTGAAGGGGTCTTCGAGCTGGCTGGACGGCACTGAACGCGACGCGTCAATCTCGAACTCAGACTTTATGAGTGCTTCAACCTTGAGAACATCTTCCGGGAAGCGCAGCAGCACTCTCACGCGCACAAGGTCAACCCCCGTCAAGTCCTTCTCCTCGAGGGTTGAGAGTATGCGAAGGAGTTCGGCGGGTTTTTCTGCCCAGCCTTCGATGGCGTAGAACTCTACTCCTTCGAGTTCGACGAGGTCTTGAATGAGGTTGCGGATTCGTGCCGCAAATTCTTCGTAGAGCTTGAGGCTTTCGATGTACCGTAACCCGATTTCGTTAATCCTGCGCTTGTCCATGCGGAAATTTTATCACAGCCCGAGCATTTCACGGCATAGAGCGTCTATCTCCCCCGAGCACTCAGGGACAGGTCGGGGCATGACAGGTTCACACCATTCATCTGTGATGCACGGGACACCTGACTGTGAGGCGAACTCGCTGACTTTGGGGTCGTAGGGCATCATGGCGAGCGGAGTCCTGAAGATTCGGGAGAGCACGCCGAAGTGAAGCCGCATTCCGACAGCGCACGAAGCCTTTGACCACACATCTGCTGCCTCACTGAAGCTCCTTACCCGCACAATCTCCGTGAGGCTGAGCCCCTTCATCGCGTCAATGTCTTCATCAGAGAGAGCGACACCGACAACCCTGCCTTTGAGGTTCGGAGCAATTATCCGCGTGAACGTGTCGAGGTCAGCGCACGGTCTGAGGTTCACGAGCGTGCAGGCCGCCGCGTGTGGTTGAACATCAGCAGGGAGGCTCAGCACGAGGTCATGCCCCCTGATGACATTACGGCAGCCCAAAGACTTCGCGAGACTGTACGACTTCTCGTCGCGTACGTGCACGGCCTCACACAGTCTCAGCGCATCTCCCGCAAGCATTCTCGACACTCTTGACTTCAGCGGCCCGACGGACTGGCCAAGTGCCCACACCCTGCACACCAGCAACTTCGCGAGCCGTACAATCCCCCAGTACCACACGCATGATTTCACGCTCGTAGTGTCCTGAAAGAGCCCTCCGCCCCCCAGCAGAAGAGTATCACTCTCACGCAGAGCCCTCACAACTTCACGGAACTTCCACCTGTTCACTGAGCAAGCGTCTTCTGGAGATGCAGAGAGCACAACGACATCTTCACGCCTCAGCCCGCAACGCCTGAACATCTCAAGGCACGCCCGCAGTAACAGTTCATCGCCGAGATTCCCGAAGCCGTAATAGCCCAAGACTGCGGCTCTGTACCTCCTCATGAGAACAGAGGCCTCACCAGCCGCAAGAACGGCACAACAACGAACTTCACCAGAGCAACGACTGCCAGTCCGACGAGGATACCCGTCCACAAACCGTTAGCCTCACGCAGAAGAATCAGCGTCAAAGGCGTGTGGAAGTGGCAGAAGCTGTTGACGACCGACGAGAACCCTGCCGCCACTCCGACCCTCAACAACTCCCTGTACTGTTTCAGCATTCCGTGTTTCGCCAGGTAGCACCACAACAGCAGGCACGGATACCCCACAAAGACTTCCTTAGTTCTTGGCCGCGCAACAAGATAACGTTCAAGGATCAGGCGTATCTTCTCCTCAAAGACCGGCGTTGAAGATACATTGCCGCTCCTGAAAACCATCAGGCCTACGCACCCGAGCACAATCATCATCAGAATCAATTCTCCCCACACAGGCGGACGTGAGAGGAACTCGAGCACGGACTCAGGGTGGATTCTGTTCTTGAGGTCATGAAGAAGCACAAGCACGGGCGGCAGTATCAGCGTCAGCCTCACTCCCGAGAACGTCGACAGCCTCAGCATATACCGCGCGACGCTGAAGAACGACGCAAGCGCAAGGCTTCCGGCAACCGCAAACACGAACGCAGGGATTACAGCCCTCTTCCTGCCGGTGTCCATCGCAAGCAGTGATGCTTCCGTCGCGATTAACGGAGCAGCAAGAGCACCCGCAAGCCGCGCAACAACCGCAACCTTCCACACGCACACGGCAAGCGCAACGCTTCCTGCGGCGAACACCAGCGCGCCCTTCTTCATGCTCATTCGTGAAAGGTATCTCCACGCGCAGAACATCAGCACAGCCGACAGTGCCCACGCCGTGAAGATGCTCGTGTGAAGATTATTGCGGGCAAAGACGGGCTCAGGCCAAGCAACCGAGAACCCGTGAGACCTCAGACTTTCCGCGAGAAGCCTGACCTCTTCCGCAAAATCCGCAAACTTGAAGTCCGACGTGTTGGCGGGAGCTGTCCTGAGCATCAGAAGCCTTATCGAGCGTTCGAGTGCCGCGCGCAGCATCCTGTCTCTGAGGGCGGACCGCGTGATTCTGCGTGAAGTCATCTCGTCGTTCGTTACGCTGTGGAGAGGAAGGAGAAGAGGAGAGGCTTGGGCGTTGAGCTGAGGTTCTCCGAGCTGGCGCGAGAACTCCACTGCCGCGACGGGAATCCCGAGCTCCTTCGACACACCTGCGAGCTTGCTGACATCAGGATAGCCGGAGACGTATTCCCCCGACGGAGTGAAGACGCTCACTGGGTACAACGAATTAACCTCACGGAGCATCAATGCCGCTCTGTCGGCCAAGTGCCCGGGGGACGGTGCAGGCCTGTAGAAGATCGGAAGCCCCGCCCTCTTGGCCGCTTCGAGGCCGTCAATGTCAGGAATCATTCCCGAGTTCCTGAGCATGTTCGACGGAAGAGTTAGGAACACCGGCCCGGTTTTGTCGTCAGAGATTGCGAACCTGAGACGTAACCACTTATTGAGGAGCTCATAATGTCCGCTCTGAGGAGTGATAGTGATGGCAGAACCTTCTGTGCCGGTCGCGGGGTCTTTCTCCGTCTTCATCTCTGCCGGGCCTATTCCGTGAAGAAGGTGATCCCCGATGAGTTCGCTCACCATGAGGCCAGTAAGCCCGTTGCTCTTGAGGATGGCGATTGCTTCGTCGACGGGAAGCCCTGAGCTTTTCGCGAGAGTGTAGATTTCGCGGTAATCCGACAAGATAGCTACGCTGTTGTTGCTGTGTTCGAGGACTGCGCGAGGCCACAACCCCCACGCCGAACATGCCAGTACTGCGAGCACAAAAGCTCCTGCGAGAAATTTACGTGTCATACCGATATATATTCTCTCCTTAAATGTTTGTGATTAAGGCTGAATTATAACCGGCTTTCCCGTTTCACGCTTGAAGTTTGGTGTCTCGAGTGTGAGTTCATAGAGCTGTGATGCACGGAACTCCACGTCCGCGAAGTACCTTCCTCTTTCTCCCTCAACTTCCGCCAGCCTCGTGATAGCTTTCTTGCCGCGCAGAATCTCCCTGCCTCTTCCGTTGAAGCCCAGAACCCGCGCGTAAGGCACTCCCCCGCTAACCGCCGCCGATGCCTCCTCTCTGTTCAGGCCGAGAAGGATATACACCAGCCGCCGCCTGATGTGAGCCCGCGTGTACCTTGCGCAGACACATCGTCCTATAAAGTCATCGAGATTCCCCGCGTCCTTCCAGTGCTTCAGGAACAAGCCCTCTATCCCCTCGCTGATGCCGTAAATCCTCCGCAAGTCCTCAGCCCTGCTCCGCAGCATAACTCCCTGAACCAGCGGCCACAGTCTCCCTTCGTCCGAGCGTTCAGCCACAGCAAGAAGCCTCTTCGAGAACTCAGGGAGCATCTCCAGACTTCCAGCACGAACAGCCTTGCTCGAGAAATTCCCTTCACGCTTAACCTTCATGACCTTCAAGCCGTAACCCTCCCTCTGAATCTCCCGTATGTAGGAGAGTGCAAGCATGTTGTTGGGCTTGGCGATGAAGTCTCCTGCTCCCGGCACGGCGGCATCAAGAGCGATGGCATGAGCCTTAGGGTACGACGCTCCCCGAGACATCTCCCGTCTCAGAGCCTCCGTGAATGCTTCCGTGCCTTCTGCATCAACGAGCTTCATGATGTCGGCTTCAGGGTTCTCCATCCCGAAGGCTATTGTGTCCGCGAACTCCGACAGCAGAGCGACAGCTCCACTCGCGAAGTCCTGTCCCGCCGAACACGCGAACAGGAAGGGAAGTTCCAGCACGAGGTCAGCTCCGGCCAAGAGTGCCATCTTCGCACGTACGAACTTGCTGACGATCGAGGGGCTGCCTCTCTGGGTGAAGTTCGAGGACAGTACGACGACGCAGGAGTCCCCGTGAGCTTTCGCCTGCGAGATCAGCGAGTGGTGGCCTTTGTGCAGAGGGTTGAACTCCGCGATAATGCCAGCCGTAATTGTTACCGCCTCCTTTGTGATGCGTTGTAGTATATACTCCGTCCCTTAAGGCATAAGCTGTTTCCTCCGAAAAATTATATGTGTATGCTGCTGGGATTCCTGATACCCGCAGAGGAAGGCGAAAGTTGCGTTTCCTGCTTTTTCGCGTGTATAATCTCAGCACAATGGCGTACCTATAGGCTGCCTGCAAGAGAGGAGGCGCGTTGTGAGCGGTGTCAGGCAACGGCATTTTGTAGGTACTGAAATGATAGTTAGACATTAGGAGGAATGATGATACTTTGAAGAGTTTTTTGCGCATGATGGCGGTGTCCTGTGCCATCTTGGCGGTGAGTGCACTGCCCGCACTGGCAGCAGACCCGAGCATTACCGTAACGGCTGAGGATGAAGCGAGCACATCCCAGAGCGTCAGGATAGCTGACAACATCATCGATGGTACTGATGCACCGTTCCAGGATGTACTGTTCACGCTCGAAGACGAGGACGGCTACCTTGATGAGTACTTCGAGGATGCTGACGATACGTCCTACGATTGGACGATAACAACCAACGGCACTGACGGGCTTCCCGAAGGCTTGGAGGTAGCAGATTCGGATGATAGTTCACTTACCATTACAGGAACACCGACCAAAGCCGGAAAATACGCTATAACCGCTGTTTTGACCCGTTCAGGTGAAGGTGAAGATTTTAGCGGTGCACCTCTGACGTACTCAGCGGACTACACCGTCAATGTAACAGCCCTCAAAGTTACCTTGTCGGAAGATGCTTCGGACTGCGCGGTAGCTTACACTGGTTACCCTTACAGAGCCGTTATCGTCGCGGAAGGTGCTTCGGGCGATGTCAAGTGGACAGTTGCGTCAGCTGACGAGACAGGAGACATGAACGGGGCAAACAAGGGCGGCTCGTGGAGCTGGGCGAAGATCACCGAAGACGGGGCAACGCTCATCATCGAGGGCGTTCTTCCTGACTCTGAGGACAGCATATATTTCGGCATAAGCGCGGCCGACGACTTTGCTGAGATGGGGATAGAGGCGGCTGAAGACTACGATAACAGCTTCACTTCCATCACCATGATAGCCTACGACGATAAAACAGAGGGTGTGGAAAAAACCAACGTCTTGGCCGTGAACATCTCTGCTCCTGACGCTGAACACGTTACCCTTGACCAGCTGCCGAAGTCGTATGACGTAACAGACGGCGCGGGAGCCATAACCGCAGATTACTCCGCAACGATAAAGTTCCCTGACGGAGCGTTTGTGAGCAAAGATGATATGCCTGTGGAAAGCAGGATACATATGCCCCGCTGGCTGGTTTACACGCTGACGAAAGACGCGGCAGGAGCGGTCAAGGAGATGAAGATAACCTTCAACGCTTCCATGAGCGGAGACATCGCCGCAGGAGACTCCAGCGCGGTGCGCATCGATGTAGCTGATGACAACACGTATGAAGGCGACGTAGATACGGTGGCTGCAATAGGGTGGCCTGTGGTCTACATGCCTGAGGCATTCTCGGTAACTGCCAGCAAAACCAGCATGTCCATAAGGAGCGGTGCTTCTGACACAGTAACCTTGTCGTCGTCAAACAACTACGGCGGAGTGAGCTACACTCTGGAGGTCAGCGGAGATACTCCAGCCTCTTCCGAAGAGGATGAAGAAGAGACACCTTGGGCCACAGTAAGCGGCAACACGGCAATATTCAGTCCTGACAAGGAAGGCGACTTCGAGGTTATCCTTACAGCGAGAGACAGCCTGTACAGGAAGGAAAACATCACGTTCAACGTCAAGGTGCTCGAGCCGTTCACCGTCAGTATGGACATTGGACATGTGGTCGCGGATGTCAACGGAACAAAGACAATCGCGATCGATGTAACAGGTGCTACGGGCGCGGTTACGTACGACCTGACTGTCAGCGAGGACTCCGAAGCAGAATGGGCTCAGATCGAGGGAGACAGCATAGTGCTTACCCCCGATAAGACAGGCACGTTCACCCTGAACCTGACCATCACGGACGGCAATGAAAGAACCGTAACCCGAGTGTTCACCGTCAAGGTACTCACGCCGTTCACGCTCAGTGCGGACACCACAGCCCTGAGCATGGATGCCGGCGACACGAGATCCGTTGCGCTCTCGTCTGCAGGCGCGGAAGGCACAGTACGCTACACAACAAATCTTGACTGGGCAACTGTAAGCGAAGACACCCTGATACTGACACCGGCAGCGTCAGGAGACTTCACCGTAACAGTTACCGGCACGGACGGCGAGGCAAGGACTCAGTCCCTGTCCGTCAGCGTAAAGGTGCTTCCCGTGTTCGTGCTCAGTGCTGACGCTACGGCCATAACAGCGGAGCTTAACCAGGAGACAACGTTCAAGTACTTCACGGAAGGCGCGGTAGGAAGCGTGGATTATTCCGTTGAGCTCAGCGGAGACAGCAGCGCGCTGACGTTCACATCCGGCGACTGCGAAATAACGTTCACCCCCAGTGCTATGAGCGATTTCGTCTTCATCATAACAGCGAGCGACAATGCTTCGAGAAGCCGGACTCTCTCGGTTGACGTGAAGGTCATTCACACGTTCACCATCACGGCAAGCCCTGACGCGGTTACGATGATGGCCGGAGACACCGAGACCGTAACGCTCTCGGCAGACAACGCAGTAGGGCTCGTGCGCTACTCTGCTCCTGACGGAATTAACTGGATCACCATCAGCGGGGACACAGCTACCCTTGCTCCGACAGGCGAATACAACGGCAGAGTAACTTTCACCGCTAAGGACTCGCTCGACGTAACAAGCTCCGTAGATGTCAGCGTAACCGTATCAGTCTTCAAGGTAACCGCCGACAGGTCGACAGTAAGCTTGGCCGCAGGTTCGACTGCGACAATAACGATGAGCAGCAACGGGCAGGGAGTAACCTACACCACCAGCCACAGCTGGGCAACGGTCAACGGCAGCACGATAACGCTCGCGCCCACAGAGGCGGGGAGTTACACGCTGACGATAACCGGCACGGACAGCAAGCAGCGCACTGACACGGCCAGCGTCGCAGTAACTGTAACGAGCGGGACCAGCACGGACAGCGATGACCAGCCCGGCGCAGTCGCCCCGCAGAGCCTTCAGCCAGAGAGGAGCACGATGGATGTGTCTGACGAGGACGTAGAGGCGAACGTCAAGGAGACCATCGGCAACGTGCCCGAGAACGCGACGTTAGAACACCTGCCTTCAGGCGCGGCAGGAACTGCAAGGACTGTTACAGAAGTCATCAATGAGCTCAGCGGTGATGTACTTGCGGACGAGGAGGTCATCGCGGTGCTCGGGGTCATTAGCGTGGATAAGCCTGCGGTTTATGTGTTCATGGTCGACCTCTCGGGGATCGCCAACCTCAAGCCGGGTGCACCGCTGATTCTGCACATGCTGAGAGCAACGATAAGGTCAGGCAGTGCGGAAGTCTCTGCGGCGGCTGAGGAAGATACCAACTGCACGCTCGTCGACGATGAGGGCAACGAGGTTACCACAGTACCCGAGAACAAGCGCGTGAACATCGCGGCGTACATGGAGACCGGCAAGACCTACGAGCCTATACTCACGACGGCTTCATCCTCTTCGTACTCAAACAATGATCCCGGCTCTCCGGGCGGCGGATGCGATGCAGGCTTCGGTGCGCTTGCGCTGGCGGCGGCATCGTTGTTCATCTGCAAGAAGCGTTCATAAGTCATACCGGCTCAGTTCGAGCAAACAAGCCCCGTAGGAGAAGTCCTGCGGGGTTTCTTCATGAAATGTGATATATTTCTCCCGTCAAAATTTTTCTTGCACAAAGGATATTGTTCATGATTGCTATTGTTGATTACGGAGTGGGAAATCTCTTCTCGCTCGCAAGTTCTTTTGCGGCTATCGGGAGAGACGTTAAGGTTACCTCTGACCCCGAAGATCTCAAGCGTGCCGAGCGCATAATTCTTCCCGGTGTAGGGGCATTCGGTGATGCCGCGCGCAAACTCTTCACCTCCGGCCTAGCTGAACCTCTCATCGCTGAGGCAGGGCACGGCAAGCCCGTTCTTGGCATCTGTCTGGGGATGCAGCTGCTCTTCACGAAAAGCTACGAGTTCGGCGAGCACGATGGTCTTGGCCTGATACCCGGCGACGTACAACCTATAAGCACAGTAATTCCCTCAGGCCTGAAGATTCCGCAGATGGGCTGGAACAGTCTCCGCTTCACCAACCCTTCAGGCATATTCTCGCGCTCGCATGAAGGCGATTATGTCTACTTCGTGCACTCGTACTCTGCTTTTTGCGACGGCGAATACATTACCGCAACGACAAACTACGGCGCAGACCTCACGGCGGCTGTCCAGAAGGGCAACGTCTACGGCGTGCAGTTCCACCCTGAGAAGAGCGGCAACGTCGGGCTAGAGATGCTCCGTGCATTCTGCGAGGTCAAGGCATGATTATCCTTCCGGCAATAGACCTGTTCGGCGGGCAGGCAGTCAGGCTACTCAAAGGCGATTACGCGAAGATGACCGTCTACGACCCCGAGCCGGTGAACACTGCGCTGAAGTTCCGTGCTGAGGGTGCGGAGTGGATACACGTTGTTGACCTTGAGGGCGCGAAGTCAGGCGAACCAGCGAACCTCGACGCATTGATGAGCATTCGCCGGGCCTGCGGGCTGAAGTGCGAGGTCGGCGGAGGCATCAGAGACATGCGCACGATTGAACGCTACGTGTCCGCTGGTGTCGAGCGCGTGATTCTCGGGACTTCTGCGGCGACGAAAGAAGGTTTCGCGGCGGAAGCTGTGAGGGAGTTCGGGAGCGAACGTGTCGCTGTCGGTGTCGACATCCGGGACGGCAAAGTAGCAGTGAAGGGCTGGCAGGAGAGTTCCGGGCTTGAGGCGTTTGCGTTCTGCCGGAACATGGAGGCCGCAGGAGTGAAGTACATAATCTGCACGGATATTTCTCGCGACGGCGCAATGAACGGCACGAACAGGGAGCTTTACGCGTCCATGAGCAAAACTCTCGGCGTGAACATCATAGCTTCCGGCGGGGTAAGTTCGCTCGAGGACGTTAAGGCACTTGCCGGTCTTGGCCTGTACGGGGCGATTATCGGGAAAGCATATTATACCGGCGCGGTGAAAATCTCTGAGGCAATAGAAGCAGGAAGGGTGAAGCAATGATTACGAAGCGTATAATCCCGTGCCTTGACGTAAGGGACGGCAGAGTCGTGAAGGGCGTGAACTTTCAGGGTCTGAACGACGTAAATTCTCCTGTGGAGCTGGCGAAGTTCTACAGCAGCTGCGGGGCTGACGAGCTGGTGTTCTACGACATCACGGCTTCGTCGGACGGCCGCAAAATATTCACGGACATTCTGCGTGAGACGGCGCGCAACGTGTTCATTCCCCTGACTGTCGGCGGAGGAATCTCCAGCGTCGCGGACTTCGAGCGCGTACTGTCCTGCGGTGCGGACAAAGTCAGCGTCAACACCGGCGCAATCCGCAACCCGTCGCTTATCCCTGAGGCAGCGAGGCTCTACGGTTCGCAGTGCGTGGTGATTTCTGCGGACGTGAAGAGAGTAGACGGAGCGTTTCACGTTTTTGCGCGCGGAGGCAGGGACGACACAGGCATAGAGGCTGTAGGATGGATCAAGCGTTGTGTTGAGGCAGGAGCAGGCGAAGTCGTGCTGAACTCGATAGACACTGACGGCGTGAAGGGAGGCTTTGACCTCGAGATGCTGCGGGCGGTGTGCGATGTCGTGAGCGTTCCCGTGATAGCGTCTGGCGGGGCAGGGAGTATTCAGGACTTCATCACGCTGTTCGAGGCTGTCCCGAAAGTTGATGCGGGGCTTGCGGCCTCAATCTTCCACTTCGGCGAGGTCGCCATCTCTGACCTCAAAGCCGAAATGCACAAGCACAACATTCCCGTGAGGCTGTAAACATGATTAGCATTGATGACGTAAAGTTCGACGACAAGGGACTAGTTCCGGCTGTCGTTGTGGATGATGAGTCGGGAGATGTCCTGATGGTTGCGTGGATGAACCGCGAGAGCCTCAGCCTCTCCGTAGAGAAACGCTTAGCGTGTTTCTGGAGTCGTTCGCGGCAGGAACTGTGGACGAAGGGCGAGACCAGCGGAAACTACCTGCACATCAAGGAGATTGTTGCTGACTGCGACAGAGATACCCTGCTGGTGTACGTTCACCCGGACGGCCCGGCGTGCCATCTCGGCAACACTTCATGCTTCGTTGATGACCTGCTCGAACGCGAGGGCACGAAGCACGAGAGGTTCACTCTTTGCGGGCTTATGGAGCTCATCAAGGGCAGGAAGTCAGAACCAGTAGAGGGCTCGTACACGTCTTACCTGTTCGCGAAGGGGCTCGACAAGATTCTGAAGAAGGTCGGCGAGGAGAGCACAGAGGTAGTTATTGCGGCCAAGAACGACAAGAAGGAGGCAGTGTACGAGATTTCTGACCTCGTCTATCACCTGATGGTTCTCATGGCAGAAATGGATATCGACATCAAGGATATTATCCTAGAGCTTGCTTCACGGCACGTAATCGACAAGAAGATTAAGCAGGAGCGAATGACATCGTGATACTCTCAGACTTCCACGTGCACACGACTTTCTGCGACGGCAGGGACAGCCCGGAAGACATCGTGCAGGAAGCAATAAGGCGGGGCATGAAGAAGCTGGGTTTCTCCGGGCACTCTTACACGCCGTTTGACGAAGAACCGTGCATGTCCCCCGAAGGAACGCAGGCCTACATAGAGGAGATTCGCCGTCTCAAGGACAAGTACAGCGGGCAGATAGAGATTCTCTGCGGGACTGAGTGCGACTACTACTCGGAGATTGACGCGGAGAGATACGACTATGTCATAGGCTCGGTGCATTACGTGTTCTTGAACGGTAGGTATTTTTGTGTCGAGCACACACCTGAACTCATGGAGGCTTTTATTCATGAATGCCATGATGACCCTTACGAGGCGGCGGAAAAGTACTTTGCCCTTGTTGCTGATGTTGTGCGCAGGACAAACGCCAGCATAATCGGACACTTCGACGTTCTCGCGAAGCTCAACGCCGGAAGCAGGTTCTTCGACGAGAACAACCCGCGCTACGTTGATGCCGCTCTCTCCGCCGCTGATGCCCTCCTCAAGACAGGCCGTCCGTTCGAGATTAACACTGGTGCTGTGTCAAAAGGTTACCGTGATTTCCCCTACCCCTCATTACGAATCCTGAAGTACATTGCAGAACACGGAGGCAGTGTGATTCTCTCCAGCGACTCGCACAGAAAAGAAACCCTGATGTACGGCTTCCAGAAGTACGAGGAACTTGCGCGGTCTCTTGGCCTGAAAGTGTGTGAGCTGTGATTTACTTCGTCGGTGCAGGGCCGGGAGCTGCTGACTTAATCACGGTGCGAGGTGCTGAACTTCTCAGTAAGGCGGGCGTGATCGTGTATGCCGGTTCGCTGGTGAACCCTGAGCTGGTCAGCACGTATGCTCCGCCTTCATGCGAACTTCACGACAGCGCGTCAATGACCCTCAGCGAGATTGTTGCTGTGCTTGCCGACGGCCACAGGCGCAACATCCTGACTGTTCGGCTTCACTCTGGAGACCCTGCTCTGTACGGAGCAGTACGCGAGCAGTTCGAGGCCTTGCGGGAGAGGGAAATACCTTTCGAGGTTGTGCCGGGAGTGAGCTCGCTCTTTGCGGCTTCGGCGGCTCTGAAGACCGAGTACATGATACCCGGCCAAGTCCAGACGCTGATAGTCTCGCGCGTTGAGGGACGTACGGCGGCGGGTGATTCTGCGTCGATAGCTCTGTTCCTCTCCGCCGGAATGACGGAGAAAGCGTGTCAGGAACTTATTGAGCGTGGTTACAGCCCGAAGACTCCTGCGGCTGTGGTGTACCGTGCGTCTTGGCCGGACGAGAGAATCATTCGCGGAACGCTGGCAACCCTCCCAGAGCTCGCGGAGGGCATCACCAAAAGCGCAATAATCCTCGCCGGTGATTTCCTGAATGACGGCATACATTCTGCTTCACGTCTCTACGACGAAACTTTCAGCCATGAATACAGAGATAGCCGCCTTCACTGAACGAGGCATAACGCTAGCATTACGGCTCGCTGAGTTTCTCGGAGGCAGGGTGAACGTGCCCGAGAGATTTGCGCGCGAAGGTGTCAGAGTGATTGACGGGACGCTGAGCGAATGGGCGGGCAGCATCTTTTACAACACTTCCGCATTAATCTTCGTGGGAGCTTGCGGGATTGCCGTCAGAGCCATTGCCCCGCACGTGAGGGACAAACTCTCTGACCCGGCGGTGGTCGTAGTTGATGAGGCAGGAAAGTTCGTGATACCTGTTTTGTCGGGACACGTCGGCGGAGCTAACGAACTCGCGCGGAAGGTTGCGGGCTTCCTTGACGCTCAGGCAGTAATCACTACGGCAACTGACATCAACAATCTTCCTGCAGTTGATGAATGGGCAGTGAAGAATGATTATGTTATCGAGAACCCTGAAGCAGTGAAGAAGGTATCCGGCGCGCTCCTTGATGGACAGAGCGTCGGCGTGGCTGTAACGTGCGATGATGTACCCGCTCCGTTCCCGGTAACTTTGTGGCTCAGGCCGAAAGTTCTTGTGCTCGGTGCAGGCTGCAACAAAGGAACAGACGTATTGGAGTTCGAGCGTTGCGCTGAGGAGTTTTTGCGCGGAGCAGGAGTGTCGGTGTTAAGCCTGAAGGCATTAGCGTCAATTGACCTCAAGAAGGATGAACCGGCAATGATTGCGTTTGCCGAGAGACACGGCGTGCCGTTCCTGACGTTCGGTGCGGAGGAGCTTCAGGCACTGGAAGGGAGCTTCACGGTCTCAGAGAGAGTGAGGCACTTCACGGGGACGGACAACGTCTGCGAACGCGCGGCGGTTCTGGCGGCGGGTGAAGGGGCTGCGCTGCTGCGTAGCAAATGCGTTTACGGCGGGATTACGTTTGCGCTGTCGAGAGGAGGCGTTGACGGTGCTGTTTCTTCCTGAGGAGATAGAGCGTGAGAGCATGCGCATAATTCAGGAGGCAATCGGCGAATATTCCGGCCCAGCCGAAAACCTCCCCGTCATAAGGCGGGTAATTCACGCAACGGCAGACTTCGACTTTCTGCAGACGCTGTACTTCTCCGAGAACGTCGTCTCTCTCGCACGCAAATCCCTGAAGTCCGGCACTCCCATAATAACGGACACCAACATGCTTGCGTCCGGCATCTCGAGAAAGCTCGGCACAAAGATTGTCTGCTACATCTCGGAAGCCTCTACGCGCCAAGAAGCCCTCTCCCGCCGTATCACCCGCGCTATCGTGAACATTGAACGTGCAGTCAGCGAGTACCCTCAGGCGATATACGCGCTCGGCAACGCTCCCACAGGGTTAATCCGTCTGTGCGAGCTCGTACGCGAAGGCAGGGCTTCTCCTGCTCTGGTTGTGGGTGTTCCCGTCGGGTTCGTGAACGTCATCGAGGCCAAGAACATGCTCGCGTCCCTCACTGATACCCCGCGCATCATCGCTCGGGGCAGGAAGGGAGGAACAACCGTCGCGTGTGCAATCCTCAACGCACTGATCTACGGACTGGAATAACCACAGGGACTTGTGCCGCAGGAGCTGCGAAGGCCTGTGCTCTCTTCCTGGCAGGACTCGGTGAGCCCGAAACCGTGCGGGTCAGCAATCCTAACGGTCATGTGTTCACGCTGAGGACTTTCCGCGAGGGCGAGTGCTTCGGTGTCGTGAAGTACTCCGGCTCGGACAAGGGAGATGTTACCGACGGCGTGAGAGTTCTTGTGTGCGTAGAACGTTCAGGCGGAGAGGGGGGAATAGAGTTCGCGGCTGGCGAGGGCGTTGGAACTGTAACTCTTCCCGGCCTGAAAGTGAACGTCGGCGAACCGGCAATCAACCCCGTTCCCCGCGAGATGATTGCGTGTGCTGTACGCGAGGTGCTTCCTGCTCTTGCTTTGCGTGTAACCGTCTCTATTCCCGGCGGCCAAGATCTCGCACGACGTACCTTCAACCCGCGACTCGGCATCGTCGGGGGATTGTCCGTTCTTGGGACTACCGGCATCGTCAAGCCCATGAACGAACGCGCCTTACTGGACTCCCTGACGCTCGAACTGGAGATGATTCATGCTCTGGGCTTCGCGGAGGTGTACATAGTCTTTGCAGGGACAGGCGAGAAGTTCACGCGCAGACTCTTCAATGTTCAGGGCAGGAACATCATACAGTGCGCAAACTACCTAGGCTACGTACTCGACGAATGCGTAAGGCTGGGCTTCACGCGCGCGACTTTGTGCGGGCACACAGGCAAACTCCTGAAAGTTGCGGCGGGGAGCTTCAACACACACAGCAAAGTTTCGGGCGGAGGCATCGAGGCACTCTGCACACAGCTGGCAGTTCTCGGTGCATCTCGCGAACTCGTCGAAAGGGTCTATCACGCCAACACAACACGTGAAGCCGTTGACATTGTCAGGGCTGAAAATTTCCCCGAAGTGTGGAACGTTCTAGCGCGCATCGCTTCGGCCAAGTGCACGGAGAGAGCAGGTTTCCCCGTGAGAACAGTGTTCATCGACGGAGAAGGGCAGGTGCTGGGCAGTGCGTGAAATCATCGTCGCCGGAGCAGGAACAGGAACATTAACCCCCGACGTACAGGACGTGCTTTCGACGGCCGATGCTGTGTGCGCGTCAGAGAGGTTTGCGGCTCTCGTTCCTCCTGTTAAGAAGTTTATCCCTCTCAAAAAGTTTGCTGATGCGTTCAGTGAGATAGAGAAAGAGGCGGGACGTGTGGTCATCCTCGTGTCTGGCGACCCGGGACTGTTCAGCCTGCTTCCGCTGGTGAAGCGGCGTTTCGGCAACGTTACTGTTCTGCCGGGAATAAGCTCAATGCAGGTTCTGTGTGCTCATGCCGGAGAGGCCTGGAGCGACGCAGTCATCCTCTCAGCTCACGGCCGGCCTCTCAACTGCGGAACTTTCCTCAACACCGTAGAACGCAGTCGGCTCGTGGTTCTCTTCTGCGACGGCGAAAACTCCCCCAGCAAGGTCTGCGGTGCTCTCCGTGCCGTTGATGGCGTTGATGTCCTCATCGGCGAACGTCTCGGCTGTGATGATGAGGCTGTCTTTTCGGGCAAACCCCGCGACTTCGTGAAGCATTGCGCGCCTGACCTCTCGCTGATGCTCATACGCAACCCTTCGCCCTTCGTGCTGGAGAACATTCACCCGCGAGACGCTGAGTTCCTGCGTTCGGACGGTGTGGTGATGACGCAGGAAGCAGTGAGGAGCGTGATACTTGGCCGCCTCAACCTCAAGCCTGATGCAGTTTTCTGGGACATCGGGGCAGGAACAGGCAGCATCAGTGTGTGTGTAGGGCTGGAATGTTCGCAGAGTGAGATTCACGCCGTCGAGTGCAAGCCTGAAGCCGCAAGGTTAATCGCACAGAATGCCGCGAAATTCCGTCTCCACAACATAATTATTCACGAAGGAAGAGCTCTCGAGGTTGTCGGAGGGCTTCCGTCTCCTTCTCACGTGTTCATCGGCGGTAGCGGCGGAGAGCTGCCCGGAATACTTCAGCATGTCTCACAGCTTCACGCGCGCGTCGTAGTGGCCTGCGTAACCCTCGAGACGCTAACCACAGCCCACAGCATCATGAAGACTTGGCCGGACTTCGAGGCACTGCAGGTCGCCGTCTCCGCCTCAAAGCCGCTCACAAATGCGTCTACGCTCATGCATCCTCACAGCCCCGTAACGATTCTATCTGCCTCCTTTGCGCTATAATATCCCCCGAAATTTTTTTGACGGAGGATTATTGTCATGAAGAAACTTGCAGTTATTCTCATGCTGTTATCACTGACAGCGGGCGTATGTTTTGCTGAGGGACTGGGCATCTCCAAGCCCGAAGAGTTCGTGAACTACAAGATAGGCACGCAGCGCGGAACGATCGCCGAAGGCATCGCCAAGAACATGCTGGGCGACAAGGCGAAGGCTCAGCTCACGACCTACGAGAAGGCTACGGACGTGATTCAGGCTCTCAAGGTCGGGAAGATTCAGGGTGCAATCATGGACGAGGCACCTGCCAAGCAGTTCGTGAAGAATGACCCGGAGACCCTCACGATTCTTCCTGAGGCACTGACTGTCGAGCAGTACGCGATAGGCTTCAAGCAGGGCAACGCGGAGCTTCGCGAGGCAGTGAACAAGGCACTTGCGGAGATAAAGGCTGACGGTTCGCTGGAGGCGATAATGCTGAAGTACAAGGAAGACCCCACAGCGGCCAAGCCTGAGGATATTGACCTTCACAAGGGAGCAGAGGGCGGAAAGCTGTATCTTGGGACAGAGTCGGGCTTCCCTCCCTATGACATCAAGGTAGGCGACGGTTACACGGGAATCGACATCGAGATGTGCGCGCTGATTGCCGGCAAGCTCAACAAGGAGCTGGTGATTATCGCTTACCCGTTCGACTCGCTGTTCATGGCGGTGAACTCCGGCAAGGTCGACATGATTTGCGCGGGCATCACGGTCAACGAGGAGCGCAAACTCTTCACGGACTTTTCTGACCCGTACGAGGACGCGAAACAGGTTGCGGTTGTCTTGACGCAAGACTACAAGGCAGAGTAAGAGTGTGAATCACTCATCCCCTCAGCTTTCGGGCTGGGGGGAATTTTTGTGTGGTATAGTTAGGGCGAAGGAGGACTGATTCATGAAGATTGATCTGATAACGTTGCAGGCGGTGAACAATTACGGCTCGGTCTTGCAGACGTTTGCGACGCAGGAATTTTTCCGTGAGCACGGCTGTGAAGTAAGGATACTCAACTACAAGAAGGATGCCTCTATTTCTGACGGCAATCCGTTTAAGGCGGCTGTGAAGTTTCCGTTCAGGCTGGTTACTCAGTGTCTGCAGCCGTTCGACGCTTTCAGGAGGGAGCACCTGAACATTACGGGGAAGCTGCGCACCTCGATGAAGGACTTTGCGGACTACGAGAGCGATGCTGATGCGTTCTGCACTGGCAGCGACCAAGTCTGGAACTCGTGGTGGAACAGAGGAATCCTGCCGGAACTATACTTGGCTTTTGCGCCGGAAGGAAGCTACAAGTTTGCGTTCTCTGCGAGCTTCGGCAAGACGGAGATTGATGCGGAGGAAGTTGCTGAGACGCAGAAGTGGATTGACGGCTACCGGCACATTTCGGTGCGTGAAGACTCTGCGGCCAAGATTCTGGAGGAGCAGTATCACTACAGCAGGGCGGTACATGTTCCTGACCCTACTCTGTGCCTAAGCGGAAATGCTTGGCGCGGATACGTGAAAACTACTAACGGGGGGGGGGGCTACGGAATCTGAGCCCTACATCTTCATCTACTGCATCTATGCACAAGGTGAAGCGGCAAGAAAGTTCGATGCTTATGCCTCAGAACTCTCACGCAAAACAGGTCTGAAAGTCATCCGCCTTTACGCAACAAGCGGTCAAGTGGTAAAGAGATTTTTCCGCAAAGAAACACGCATTCTCCTTCCTCCGGTTTTCGACTTCATCTCACTCATCGACAACGCACGTTACGTCCTAACCGACTCGTTTAACGGCACGGCCTTCTCCCTCAACCTCAACACCGAACCCATATGCATCTTCACGCAGAGGGGGACGCGTTCCTCCTCCACTCTCTCGGCGAGACACCGTACACCGCCTTGAACGCCCTCGAGAAATGAAGCTGGTTCTCATACCCCACAGAAGTACCTATCTCCTTCACCGCCAAGTTCGTCGAAACCAGCAGTTCCGCCGCCTTAATCATCCTGTAGTTCATCAGGAATCTCTGCGGAGATTTGCCCGTCGCCTCGCGGAATATCTTTCCGAAATAGCTCCTGTTCAGTCCGAGTGCGTCCGAAATCTCCTCTATCGTTATGTCCCGCTGGCTGTTGCCCTCGATGTACGCTATTGCTTCCTTGATGTAGAAATCCCGAAGCCTGCTGTCCGTCGTCTTCCCCGTGTTGAGGCTTGAACGTGTCAGCAGATCCATGAACAGATACAGATGCCCAATCAGCTCAAGGTGCGAGGCTTCCGAGTGCGCGACAATGTACAGCATCTCATCTTTGAGCCTGTCGCGAAGTTCCGGCGAGTTCGTGCGGTACACAGGCTCTTCATGGGAGAACCCCGCCGCATCAAGTGCCTGCTTCACCCTCAGCCCGTCGAACTCCAGCCACGCATACTCCCACGGGTTGGACCTGTCCGCTACGTACATGCTTATCTGTCCCGGAAAAAGCATGAAGCCTTCCCCAGCGTGAACCTTGAACGAGTGAGGCACTCCCTTAGAGTCGTCGGCGTGAAGTTCTCCTCTGCCGCTCAAGATGAAGTGAAACAGGTAGTGATTGCGTTTTGCAGGGCCGAAGGAGTGGCACGGGTCGCATATTTCGCTCCCGAACTGGTATAATCCCAAGTCAACATAGCTGTGATTCGGAAATATCGCAAATTTCACTGTGCCCACCGTTTTTATACCTCCTTCCTGCTAGACAATAATAGAATTAGGATATATTTCTGTCAACAAACTGCAATTTGTGAAGGCCGTAACCTGACATAAAATGCAGACATTCATTTTTTCCCAACACACAAAATTTCACACAAAGGAGACCTTCTGAATCATGGCAGGTTTATCGCTTCAGCATATCTGGAAGAAGTACCCCAACGGTTACGAGGCAGTCAAGGACTTCAACCTTGAGATAGCCGACAAGGAATTCATCATCTTTGTCGGTCCGTCAGGCTGCGGGAAGTCAACGACCCTGAGGATGATTGCAGGGCTTGAGGACATCTCGTCGGGCACGCTCAAAATCGGCGACCGCATCGTCAATGACGTTGAGTCGAAGGACAGGGATATAGCGATGGTGTTCCAGAACTACGCGCTCTATCCTCACATGACAGTGTATGACAACATGGCGTTTGCCCTGATGCTCAAGAAGACCCCGAAGGCCGAGATCGACAAGGCAGTACACGAGGCCGCACGAATCCTCGAGCTCGATAAGGTCTTAGACCGTCGTCCGTCCCAACTCTCCGGCGGACAGAGACAGCGCGTCGCAATGGGTCGTGCAATCGTCCGCAGTCCGCAGGTGTTCCTGATGGATGAGCCGCTCTCCAACCTCGACGCAAAGCTCCGTGTTCAGATGCGCGCAGAGATCGCCAAGCTGCACGACAGGCTCGGCGCAACAATCATCTACGTTACCCACGACCAGACCGAAGCAATGACGCTCGGAACAAGAATCGTCGTCATGAAGGACGGCATCGTCCAGCAGGTCGCCAGCTCCACAGAACTCTACAACAGGCCGGACAATCTTTTCGTCGCTGGTTTCATCGGGTCGCCGCAGATGAATTTTATTGATGCAAGGTTTGACGGCAACGACCTTATAGCCGGAGGAACGAGCTTTGAGCTTCCCAGAGACAAAGTCGATGTGCTCAGGGAGAAAGGCTACGTAGGGAAGACCGTAGTCATGGGAGTCCGTCCCGAGAACGTCTACGATGCGAAGGCAAAAGCACTCTGCAAGCTCACTGCTCCTTTCAGCGCAAAGATAACCGTATTCGAGCTTCTCGGTGCTGAAGTCCAGCTGTACTTCGACTTTGCCGGTGCATCGATGTCCGCGAAAGTAGATCAGGGAAGCAGGGCGGCAGTCGGCGACACAATGAGCTTTGCCTTCGACACGGACAAGATTCACGTGTTCGACAAAGAGACTGAACAGGCAATCATTCACTAGGAGGCATAACATGAGACGCTTAGCATCAGGACTGGTGCTCCTGCTGTGCCTTGCGGGCATGGCATGGTCTGCACCTGTCGAGATTGAGTTAGTGCAGTACAAGCAGGAAGCTCACGAAATTTTCACCCAGCTCGAGGAGAAGTTCAACGCAACGCACACGGATATACACGTGCGGTTCTTGTCCCCCGCTGACGCAACAACAATCATGAAGACGAGATTCATCCGCGAGAATTACCCGGACATTATCGGCATCGGCGGAGATATGGACTTCTCGAACTTTCAGGACGCGGGACTCTTGGCCGACGTGTCGGATTATGCCGGACTCTCGAAGATTAAGCCCGCGTACATCGACATCATCAACGGCTTGAAGTTCCTTCCCGAGCCCGGAACTTACGGAGTGCCCTTCATGGCGAACGCCGCAGGAATCCTCTACAACCGCGACATGTTCAACGAGCACGGCTGGAAGATTCCTGATTCTTGGCCGGAGTTCGTGAAGCTCTGTGATGACATTCAGGCTGCAGGGATACGCCCGCTGTATTTCGGTTACCGCGATACATGGACGACGTTAGCCCCTTGGAACGCACTCGCGGTAGGAATTGCTCCCGCCGACGTGTGCCAGCAGGTCAACGCCGGAAAAACTACCTTCACAGAGCAGTACCGTGAAGTCGCCGAGAAGGTGCTCGCACTCCTGAAGTACGGAGAAGAAGGCCCGTTCGCTTACGGCTACAATGATGCATGCACGGCCTTTGCGCGCGGCGAGTCCGCAATGTACACAATCGGGAGCTATGCAGTCCCGCAGATTCTCTCCGTAAAGCCCGACATGAACATTGACTCGTTCGTCTTCCCCGCAAGGGACGAGCCGGGCACTCAGACGCTCAACAGCGGAGTTGACCTCATGTTCTGCGTCCTCGAGGAATGCCCCAACAAGGAAGCCGCCTACAAGGTCATTGACTTCCTGCTTGAGCCCGAGAACATTCAGCTGTACGTTGACGCTCAGAACGGAGTACCGTGCTCAAAGGGAACGTTCAGGCTCGCGCCGATGCTCGACGGAATGAAGAAGTACATTGACGAGGGCAAGATGGCAGACTATCATGACCATCACTACCCGTCTGAAATGTCGGTGAGCGCAATCATACAGACATTCCTGATTAACGGCAACGTAGATGAGTTCTTGGCCAAGTTCGACAAGGACTGGATACGCTACAACAGGGACTTAATCAGCAAGGTCAAGAAGTACAACGCTTCACACTAAGGGAAGGAGGAATCATTCATGAAGAGTCAGAATGAGAGAGCCCGCACGTTTATGATGATAGCAGTACCGATACTGCTGCTGTTCTTCTGCTTCAACACTCTGCCCCTAATCAAGGGCTTCATCTACAGCTTCACGAACTTCAGGGGCTACGGCACAAAGTATGACTGGGTAGGCTGGCGCAACTATATCGACCTGTTCTCAGATTCACGCGTCGGAAATTCCTACTGGTTCACGTTCAAGCTGGCAGTTGTGGCTACGATACTGATTAACATTATCAGCCTCGCAATGGCACTCGCACTCAACGCAAAGATTCGCTTCAAGAGTTTTCTTCGCGGGATGTACTTTGTCCCGAACATTCTCGGCGCGCTGGTTGTGGGCTATATCTTCAGCTACATCTTCACGTACATTCTTCCGGCAATAACCCACACCGCAAGCATGCTAGCCAGCCAGACGTGGGCTTGGGTCGCAATCGTGATAGTCTGCGCGTGGCAGTCAATCGCCATGAACACACTCATCTACATTTCCGGCCTCCAGACAGTCCCTGAGGATGTGTACGAGGCGGCTTCTCTTGACGGAGCGACGGGGTGGAACAGATTCCGCTACATCACGTTCCCGCTGATTATGCCGTTCTTCACGATCAACATGGTGCTGTGCATGAAGAATAACCTGATGGTGTTCGACCAGATCATGGCATTGACGAAGGGCGGACCGGCACAGAGCACGGAGTCCATCTCGTTCCTCATCTACAATAACGGCATGGGCGGCGGGCAGTTCGGCTTCCAGAGCGCAAACGCAGTGATATTCTTCATCGTGATAGTGATAATCTCGGTGCTTCAGCTTAAGTATCTCAACAAGAAGGAGGAGCAGCTCTAATGGCTAACCAGGAAATCAAGGCCACCGAACGCTTCAACTGGCCTGTAACAATATTGCTTCTGCTCGGACTGTTCACGGTTCTGTTCCCGCTGTACATGACGGTGATAATCGCCTTCAAGCAGCCCAGCGAAATGACCAACAGCGTAATGGGCCTGCTGTCGTTCCCGAAGTCGTGGAGCTTGGACAACTTCCGCGAGGCTATGAGGGTAACTGACTTCTGGCGGTCGCTGTTCAACAGCTTCCTCATCACGGGCATAACAATGGTCATCTCGATAATCGTCCATTCGCTGATGGGCTATGCAGTTGCGCGCAACATGGGGACAAACAAGTTCTATCGCTTCAGCTACTTCTACATCGTCAGCGGAATGTTCGTGCCGTTCGCGATTCTGATGATGCCTCTCGTAAAGCAGACCGCACAGCTACACATCGACAACATGTTCGGAGTAATCATCCTGTACGTGGTGTTCTACATGCCGATGAACGTCCTGCTGTACGCGGGCTACCTGAAGAACATACCCATCGCACTCGAGGAGGCCGCACACGTTGACGGAGCATCGACGTGGACGACGTACTGGAAGATAATTTTCCCGCTGATGTGGCCGATGCACGCAACCGTCGCAGTCCTTACGGCACTGGGAACATGGAACGACGTAATGACCCCGCTGGTGATAATGTCCGGCTCAGGGATGACGACACTTCCTCTCGCTCAGCTGACGTTCCAGACACAGTTCGGGACGAACTATAACCTTGCGTTTGCGTCATACCTGCTGGCACTGCTGCCAATGCTTATTTTCTACATTGTCGCGCAGAAGCAGATCATCAACGGCGTAATCAACGGAGCGGTGAAGTAATTGGCAATCACCTACGACAAGAGCAGCGGGATATTCACGCTCTCTACCGACAACACAACTTATCAGATGCAGGCAGATAGCTACGGCTACCTGCTTCATCTTTATTACGGACGGAAGACGGCGGGCTTTGCTGACTGGGAGCTTACGTTCATAGACAGGGGATTTTCCGGCTGTCCGTACGATGCGGGGCACAACAGAGGGTATTCGCTCGACGCGCTGCCTCAGGAGTTCCCGGCGCAGGGTACGGGGGACTACCGAACGCCGCTCCTCATTCTTCGGGACTCGCAGGGCACGTACGGGGCTGACCTGCATTACGTCGGCTACGAGGTTCAGGAGGGCAAGTACTCGCTTCCGGGACTTCCTGCTGTGTACGCAAACGACGGCGAAGAAGCACAGACTCTCATCATCACGCTGAAGAACGACCGGCTGAAGCTGGAAGTGAAGTTGTTGTATGGTGTGCTTCCAGAAAAAGACATCATCACACGGAGCGTAATTCTCCGCAACAACGGCACTGAGAAGATTACGGTACTGAGATTAGGCACGGCGTGTCTGGACTTCACGCACGGAAAATTCGACGTGATTACGTTTCACGGGCGGCACACGCTGGAGAGGCAGTTCGACCGGCAGAGCATGACGCACGGGACGTTTGTTGTGTCGAGCAGGCGCGGAATGTCCTCGCACCAGTACAGCCCGTTCATGATTCTCGCTGACCACGACACGGCGGAAACTCATGGTAGGTGCTGGGGGATGCAGTTCGTGTACAGCGGAGGTTTTGAGGCTACGGCGGAGTTCGAGCAGTTCAACCAGACAAGAATCACGATGGGGCTTGCTCAGGAGAAGTTTGCGTATGACCTCAAAGGGGGCGATGAGCTTTGCGGGCCTGAGGTGATTATGTCGTTCAGCGGCGAGGGGCTCGAGAAGCTGTCGCACAACTACCACCGCATAATCAGGGAGAACGTCTGCAGGGGCAAGTACAAGACCGCTCCGCGTCCGATAGTCCTCAACACGTGGGAAGCACTGTACATGAACTTTGACGGCAAGAAGATTCTCGAGGTTGCAGAATGCGCAAAGAGGCTAGGCGTTGATATGCTGGTGCTCGATGACGGGTGGTTCATGAACCGCAACGACGACAACCGCGCGCTCGGCGACTGGAAGGCTGACGAGGCAAAGCTCGGCTGTACGCTCGGCGAACTGGTGAAGAGCGTCAACGACTTGGGCTTGAAGTTCGGGCTGTGGGTTGAACCTGAGATGATAAGCGAGGACAGCGAGTTGTTCCGCAAGCATCCTGATTGGGCAATGGTCATCCCCCACGAGAAGCCTGTACTTGGCCGCAATCAGCTATTGCTTGACATGTCGAGGCGCGACGTTCGGGAATACATATACTCGTGCCTGTCGGACATTCTCTCCTCCAGCAACACGGAATACCTCAAGTGGGACTTCAACCGCTCTATTGCGTCTGTGTACTCACACACTGCTGACAATCAGGGGAAAGTCCTCTATGATTACGTTATCGGCCTCTATGAGGTTCTGGAACGCATCAGCGCGAATTTCCCGGACGTGATGATTGAGGGCTGTGCTGGCGGAGGCGGGAGGTTCGACGCGGGAATGATGTACTACACTCCGCAGATATGGTGTTCCGACAACACCGACGCGCTCGACAGGATGACGATACACTACGGCACGAGCTTCGGCTACCCCGCGAGCGTCTTGGCCGCCCACGTCTCAACGTGCCCCAACCATCAGACCGGCCGGATTACCCCGATGAACACGCGCTACACTGTCTCGAGCTACGGGGCTTTCGGCTACGAGCTCAACCCTCTGAAGCTGACTGATGAAGAACGGCAGGACATCGCCGCGCAGATCGCGCAGTACAGGCAGGACAGGGACATTATAGTGAACGGACTGTACTACAGGCTGAGCACTCCTTATGACGCGTTCACGGCGTGGGAATTTGTCTCGCCGGACGGAAGTAGTGCCCTCATCAACGCCGTCATCCCCCTGAATCACGGGAACATGCCGGAAATCTACATTACGCCTCGCGGGCTGACTCCCAACGCGTTCTACAGGGACGTTGCAACCGGCAAGGTTTACCCGTCGGACGCGCTGATGGACTCGGGCTACCCTCTGCCCCTGCCGAAAGGTGATTATGAGGCATCAACAATGCGGCTCGTGAAACTGTAACATTGCGTACAAAGAAGCTCCCCCCGTGCGGTTTTGCAAGGAGGGAGCTTTTCGTTATGCAGACTATCCGGTGAAGTTAGTCCATGAGTTTTACCCGCTGGCCGTCGTGCAGAAGATGAGTGCCAGCCGTGATGATTCTGTCGCCGCCGTGAAGTTTAGCTCCCGAAATCCTGATCAACCCTCCGCTGTGAGGATTGCCGGCAATGACTTCTATCTTGCTGGCCTTGCCGTTGTCGTAACGCCACACAAAATTCTTCCCGCCAGCCTCATCTACAAGTGCTGTCGACGGCACTATAAACGTGTTGTCAGCAGCAGCGCGGCTTGAACCCTCAAACGTTATGTCAACGTTAGCGGCCATTCCCGGCAGAAGAGCTACATCATTCTGTGTCGGCATAGCAGCTGTAACGGCAAAAGTGTTCGTGCTGGCATCTGAACGCATTCTGACTTCACGCGGCGAAAGCGGGAACGTGCGGTCAGGTATAGCATCAAACCTCGCCTCAACTGCCGTAGGACGCTCGCGGGTCATTGAGGCGACTATCACGTCCGTATCAGGCACATTGAACACTACTTCCATCGTCGATATGTCCTGAAGACTGAATATCGCCTGCTTGGCCATCACGTCCTGAAAGTTTTCCACCATCTGGTCAATGATTACACCAGAAAACGGCGCACGCAGTTCCGTATCACGCAGGCTGTCCCTTATCGATGCTGTCTGTGCCTTAGCCAAGTCAAGATTCGACCTTGACACATCCAGTGCTGTCTGCTGGGCATCATATGTCGATTTCGGGACTACCTTTTCCTTGTACAGGTTCTCGTACCGCTTGAAGTTAGCCTCCGCGTTCTTGTACTGTGCCTGCGCCTGTGCTTCTCTGCTGCGAGCCTGCTTCAACTGCGACTGGAAATCTCTGGGATCAAGAGCCGCAAGCAGTTCACCCTTCCTGACGGAAGCTCCGCGCTTCACGTAGATGTTCCTTAACGGCCCGGGTACTCTGAATGACAAGTCTACCCTCTGACCTCCTTGCAGCGTCCCGTAGTAATGCAGCACTCCTCCTTGTCCGTTGTTGCTGAGCAGTACTGTTTTGACAGGGCGGACTACCTCAACCTTCGGTTCTTCGGCCTTCTGCTCGCGGAATATCTCCAGGCCGTAGTATGAACCTGCTACAAGCCCGATCACTATCACTGCCTCAATAAGTCTTTTCATCGCTGCCTCCTAGTCTTCATCATCGTCGTCGTAATCGTAATCGCCAGGGTTCTTTACCCCGTAAGCCATTGCCGTAACCACAGGGATAAATATCATCGTCAGAATCGTACTCACCGTCAGACCTCCCATGATTGCCGCCGCCATAGAGTTGAACATGTTGTCCCATAACAGCGGTATCATTCCCAGCACTGTAGTTACTGCACTCATGGCTACAGGACGGAGACGGCTCACTCCTGTTTCAACTATTGCCTCATAGCGGTCTTTGCCGGACGCGAAATCTGAGGCTACCTGATCCAGCAGTACGATAGAGTTCTTCGCGAGCATTCCCACAAGGCTCAGCACTCCGATTATCGCCATGAAACTTAACGGGAGATTCCCGAGCATGAGGCCAAGTACCACTCCGATGATGATTAACGGGATAGACGCGAAGATTATCACGGGCTGGCGGAAACCGTTGAACAGGAAGACCATTATCATGAACATTGCCACAAGACAGGGCATGAACATGCTCGACATTCCGTTCATTGCTTTGGCCTTGCCTTCCTCTTCACCGCCCCACTCGAACGTATAGCCGTCAGGGAGCTCTATGTTCTCAACATCAGCACGTATGCGCTCCTGCATTATTGACGGTGTAGTTCCCAGCTTCACGTCGCTCAATGCAGTTATCACGAGCTTGCGGTTGCGGCGCATGATTACATTGTCTTCGTAGGATGCTGTAAGCCCTGACATTATCGTTCCAAGCGTTACTGATCTTCCGGCGAGAGGAGCCCAGATCGGGACATCGCGCAGATTCTCGAGATGATTGCGTTCTTCCGGCGCAAGGCTGAGCACTATGGGCAGTGTCCTGTCTCCGTCGCGGAATATGCCCGCCGTGTAGCCTGTTCCGGCCGTCATTATTGCGCTGTTTATCTGGGGGCGTGTTATTCCGTAGGTCTGCATGCGATCCTTGCGAACTTCGGGAAGAAACGTCATCACACGATTCCGCCAGTCTATGCGCACGCAGTTGTGTATGGGGTCTCGCTCCATGATTTCGCGAGCCTGTGCGGCCAAGTTTCGCAGTACGTCAGGGTCAGGGCCGTAAAACCTGGCTTCTATAACAGGAGCCATACCGCTTCCTTTGGAGAACAGCTTGCATACTCCCTCAACACCGGGCATCTCCTCGTCGATTATCCGCTGTGTCTCCAGAAGCACCTCTTGCGGATTGCTATCGTCCGTCATCTCGACGATAAATTCTGACAGCGCAGTCGTAGCACTAGGAGGAGAGTACGTCAGCATAAAGCGCAGCCCTCCCTGCCCGACAAAGGTGGAGACGTTCTTAACGGCCGGGTTCGCGAGAAGGCGAGCCTCCAGCCCCTTTGCTACTTCAAGCTGAGAGTTCAGGGATGTACCTTCGCGACTCCATATGTCCGCAACAAAGTATTTGGCCGTCGAGCTGGGGAAAAATGTCTTGTCTATCTTTGTGAAGCCCAGCACGGAGAACACAAACATGAATACTACGACTATGACCGTAAGCAGCCTGTGGTGAAGACACGCCTCAAGGAACGCACGGTACGCCCTGAAGATAAACCCGCCGTACGGGTCTCCTTCTGTGTGTCCCGGCTTGAGCATCAGCTTTCCCAGCACGGGGGTTGCTGTTATCGCGAACAGCCAGCTGAGAATCATGGAGATGCCCACGACCTGAAGAAGGCTTCGGCAATATTCGCCGGTGTTGTCGGGCGACATGCCGATAGGAGCAAATGCCAGGACTGCTATCAATGTACCGCCAAGCATCGCCCATATCGAGCCGTTCACGGTGTCAGACGCTGCATCTTCCGCGCTCCGTCCGCCCTGCACGCCGATCAGCATTCCTTCGGCCACGACGATGGCGTTGTCAACAAGAGAACCCAGCGCAATTATCAGAGCCGCCAGCGAAACCTGCTGCAGGAATATCCCGTAGTAGTCCATGACTATCAGCGTACCGGCAACGGTCAGCAGGAGCACAAGCCCTATCATCAGCCCCGACCGCAAGCCCATGAAGACAAGCAGTACGCCGACAACGATAACGATACTCTCAATGAGGTTGATCACAAAATCGTGCACAGAGCTTACGACACCTTTAGACTGCATGTAGATTTCGCCGAGCTCCATACCAAGAGGGCAGTCTTTCTCCAGTTCCTCAAGCCTTGCCGCAACAGCCTCGCCCATCGTAACGACATTTCCGCCCTCTATCGTGGAGATACCTATTCCGAGAGCCGGCCTGCCGTTGTAGAAAATCATCATGCTCTGAGGGTCAAGAGGCGCGCGCTTTATCTGAGCTACCTCACGAAGACGTATCAGCCTTCCGCCGCCGGGACTTATCACTGTGTCTCCTATGTCCTGCTCTGTGAGTATTTCGCCGCTTGGCCGCAGAGTTACATACTGTGAGCCGTAATACGTTTTGCCCAGTGATGATATAGTGCTCTGCGCGTTCAGGACGGAGAAAATCGAAGAGGGGGACAGCCCGAGAGACATAAGGCGCGACGACGAGAACTCCACGTAAATTGCGTCGGTCTGTTCGCCGACTATGCTGACCTTAGCAACAGAGGGAATCAGCACGAGCTCCTGCTTCAGGAACTTGGCGTAATCGTAGAGCTCGTTCATCGTGAAGCCGTCCCCCGCGAGAGCGTAGTACTGGCCGAACACGTCGCCGAAATCGTTGTTGATGTAGACCGAACACCCTGACGGCAGAGAGCCTTGAACGTCGCTGATCTTCTGTCGCAGAATGTTCCAGATTGCGGGCAGATCTTCTTTCGTGTACGATGCCTTGATGTCGATGTTGAGGCTCACTCCGCCGGGTGAACAGCGTGTGCGTATCTTGTCGACTTGCCCCATCGTCTGAACTGCGTCCTCAAGTTTCGAGGCGACATGCTCAGCGGCCTCCTCTGCTGTAGAGCCGGGATAGCTCGCCGCAACTATGGCTGTCTTTATCGTGAAGGCCGGATCCTCAAGTTTGCCTATAGAGTTGTAGGCACTCACTCCCTGTATCGCCAGCAGTACGCAGATGAACAGCACTATAGTACTGCGCTTGATGCTTGCACGTGCAATATCCATCGTTATTTACCGGTCAGGCGGCTTACCTTCTCTATAACGTCCTTCTTCAAGTTCACTGCGTCTACTTTGCCGTTGGGCAGGAACGGGAACTTGTCGTACACGATGAAGTATGCGGGTATCTTGTACTTGGCCAGCTTTCCGGCAAGAGCAGCACGCATAGCCGCTTCATCGAACGTGCAGCCATCCTTCATCAGCACGGCAGCGGCCACAGTCTCGCCCCAGAAGTTATCGGGCACGCCCACAACCTTCACGTCAGCAACAGCTTCGTCCTCAGAAATCGCAGAAGCTATCTCGTTGGGTACGATGTTCTCGCCGCCGCGAATGATGAGCTCCTTAGCGCGGCCGGAAAAGTGTATGTAGCCCTCCGCGTCGAAATGCCCCAAGTCTCCAGTGTGCAGCCAGCCTTCAGCGTCAACGGCCTGCTTGTCGAGCTCAGCCTTGTAGTAGCACGACATCAGGTTGTAGCCCTGCACGATGATTTCTCCTGTATCACCGGGCTTGCACTCGCAGTTGTTGGCAGTGTCCCAGATCTTTATCTCCACTCCGCCAACAGGCTTGCCTATAGTCTGCGTAATATGCTCCTCAGTGTCGCCGTAGACCGTCATAGTTACCGGTGCCATCTCCGAGAGGCCGTAGGCTATGTAGAAATTGTTGGCAGGGAATTTCTCGCGGAGCATGACCATCTGAGCCTCGCTCACCGGCGAACCGGCCAGAATCGTTGCGCGCAGGGAAGAGACCTTCTCGACGGAGAAGCCGGGATTGTTGACGATGGCAAGCATCATAGTCGGCACAGAGTGGAAAGCCGTTATGCCCTCAGTGCTGATGACTCGTATAAGCTCCGCAGTCTTCAGCGACTCGGGAATGAACATAGGAGCATCAGCAATGCCATTGGCAAAGAGCCCGGTAGTCAGGCCAAGTATGTGGAACATGGGAGTGATGAGGCAAGCCTTGTCCTGAGAAGACAGCCGTATTATGTCCGCCATAGCCGAAGACGCGTTCAGAATGTTGTAGGCAGAGAGCAGTACACCTTTGGGCGTGCCGGTAGAGCCTGACGTGAAGATCATTACGCAGGCATCATCAGCCTCAACCTTGCCCTCGAAGCGGCCTTCAACGTTCCCGTACTCGCCGAGCCTGTCCTTGAAGTTCACGCTGCCCCTGATGTCATAGACACTGGTGATGAGCGAGCCGTCTGACTTTATGGCGGAAAGGAACTCTCCCTCGTCCTTCATCTGAGGCATAGCACCATAGCAGAAATGCGTGATGTCGCCGACTTTGGAGAGCGTAACGACTTCTTGAGCCCCGAGATTGAAGTTCACGAGACAGGCAATTGCTCCGAGCTTCTGTATGGCGTAGAACGTTATGATCCAGTTTGCAGAGTTAGGCGACGAGATGGCAACGTGAGACCCCTTTGTTACGCCCTGCTTGTGGAGGTCAGCGGCCATAATCTGCGCGCACTTGTCCAGCTCGCTCCACGTGTAGGACAATCCGTCAGAGTACAGTACCGCTTCGGCTGTGCCGGTTCTTACCTTCTGCGCAAGGAACTCCTTGAACGACATGTGGCTGTAATCAGTGTCGGAGTTCACGGCTCTGTAGTCCAGGAGCTGGGAGAAGCCCGTAGTCTCCAGAATTTCGGCTACGGAGGCGTTGACGTTGATGAGCGCAAAGGGACGGTCGCCCATACGCTTCTTGAGGACGAGCAGTACGCGAAGCCCGGCTGATGACACGTAGAGGACATCGCTGAAGTCCAGAGTGAGCCTCTCTATAGCGTCGTAGTCCAGAGCGTTCATCTCGTTCTGGAACGCGGGAGCAGTTGACGTGTCGATCCTCCCGCTGACATTCACGACAGCATTGCCGCTTGATGACAAAATTTCCGTTAGCATTAAGTTACCTCCAAAACAGTTTATACGTATATCAGCAGGTTGTTCATGCCCATCGTGCTGATGTACTCGAATTTTTGCGCCATGCCCGAAACCAAGCGTATACCTATGTTATCCTCACTGTTAGTCGCACCGTGAAGCTCAAGCCACTTTTTGGGGCTGAACTCCTGGCCCGAATCGCGTATCCTTATGATGAAGTAGTCCGCCTTCTTGAGCATCCTGAAGTCTATGGACATGGCCTTAGTGTTGTACTGGAAAATGTTCTTGCCCATCTCCTCGACAGAAAGCGCGAGCAGTAAGGCCTTCCTTGCCTCTACGCCGTACTTCAGGCACACGCCCTGCACGTTCTGCGACAAGTTCATAAGATCATCCATAGAGGCCACAGACACTTCAAGTTTTGCCTCAATATCCTTGCCCATGCCCTCAGGAATGCACAGATAATCATCAAGTTTCACTGCCAAGTGCTTGCGGCTGATGGACATTGCGATAAAGATAATGGCCATAGTGAGGAGTTCAGAAATGGCGAAGGCGAACCACACATTGTTTTTGCCGAACCAGTTGAACAGCACGAAGGCCGCCGAGATGAACATAACCATACCGTTCAAGAGAGGAATAATCAGGGCAGCTTTCATGAGGCCGAGCGCGTGAGCATAACGCTGGAAGACGTAGTTGATGCCGTAAAGAGGAAGAGCCAGAGCGATATTGCGGAGGCCAAACACCGCAATCTTCTCGACGACCGCGCCGTCAGCCCCTATGAACGGTGCAACAATCCTGTGTGCAAAGCTCATGATACACGCCATCTCCAACAGCTCGAAGATGAGTGAGTGCCTGATACTTACGGCCAAAGTCGAGCGCAGAGACTTTATGTCCTCTTCTCCGGCATATATAGAAGCCATTGTGAACGTAGTACCCGCAATGCCTATAACTACGGACTGGAAGAGCTGATTCAGCGTGCTCAATATTGCGTAGGCGGCCACAGCTTCACCCGAAAATCTGTGTATCAGGAGTTTGTTCATGAACGTAGTCTGCACAACCATGCAGAACCTGCTGACCGCGCCGGGAACTCCCATTACAAGCACATCAAGGAACGGCCTGAACTTCAAACCGTGCAGCTTGAACCTGAAATTTCCCGGTTTCATGATGAGGGATAACGCCATAATAGCAGTGCCGGTGAAGTAGCACAGGGCGGAAGCCAAGCCCATACCGAGAAGGCCGCTGTGGAAGTAGAACGCCACGAGCAAATCACCGACGATGTTGACAATTGTCAGGATGACAACAGCCCAGAGCACTACGCCGTGCCTGCCCTCCATCATGAGCAGGTAGCTGAATAACTGCTGAAGGCACAGCCACACGATACCAGGCGCAATACCCTTGAAATAAGCGGCGGCTTCTTTATGGAGCAAGGATGACGGATCCTCAGCACCCAGAGCCTCAACGATCGGGTGAATGAACGCGCACCCGGCAACGGCAAAAGCCACGCCGAATATGCCCAATATAATCATGGACAAGGACATAATCTTATGAGCGTCCTCCATTTTTCCCGCACCTACAAAGCGTGAGTACACGTTCTGTATTCCGTTGGAAATGAGCGTGAACATCACCACTACGATTAACATTGTAGGCTGTACGAGCTGGAAGGCCGTAATGTACTCGACACCGAGATAGCGGCTCGTAACGAGGCTGTCAACAGTTGTGCCTATGAATGCCGTAATGCACGCCGCGATCATCACACCGGCGGACTTCATGAAAGCGTAAGATATGACCTGCTCGTCGAGGTGCTTAATCTTACCCACTATGCCCGCCTCACTTTCTCGAGACTGTATCTGTTGCCGCCAAACCGTCCCATGTCCTGAACGCTGCACTTCAGGCCTAACTGCCCGAAACTTTCTGCGACGGCATTAACGAGCTCCGGGCCGTCAAAGAGCTGTGCGCTGTCTATTCTGATGGTATCCGCCGTAGTCTTCACGGAGAACCTTACGGGGTCAACGGGCACGAAAGCCTTCAGCTCGAAGTCGCTGACGACAGAGTTATACTCCTGAGGAAGATCCATCTTGCCGGGATAAGTTATCGCGTAAGTCAGCGGTATCTTCGGCGCAGTTACGTCCGGCTTGTCGATTTCTCCTGAAAGTGCGCGGGCATTCGCAACGCCGATGGCTATGTACTTGCGGAAATTCCCCTCCGTGAGCTGAGACCTCATGATCTGGCGTATAAGTCTGCTGTGTTCGCCTACGGGAAGCTCTCTGCTCTCTCTTGAGCTGGGGAGAATGACTGCCTCAGAAAAGTTCACCCTCGTCTTGCAGCCCAGAAGGCCGCGCATGTCTGCAGGGAGCTTTATGAGCACTTCCTTGTCTCCGGCATCGTAAAGATTCGCTACAGTGTTGGAGATTATTGCGGTCATGGCGGACACGGCTGAAGCTCCCCATTCATGCGTCATAGCGAGAAACGGCTTCAGCGGGAAGGTTATCGTGAACTCGTGCTGCTGGTGAAGCTCGAGGGGCAGCTTCTCGACGGGGATCGAGAAAATCTCGCGCTTTATCTCCGGGATCACAAGCTCAGCGTTCCTGTCCTGAAACTTCGCGTAAGGGTTGTAGCGTTCCATGTCGTCAATGTCAGGGTTGGGGCTGGTGATGTCGGGCACGTCATGGCCAAGTTCAACGGCGTAGTAATACAGGATGTTCTGTATGAAGTGCCACATACCGAAAAAGTCCGTGAGCGTGTGGAACATGGACAGCGTAAAAGTCTTGCCCTCGTAGAGCACGCAGAACATGTAGTAATTCATTTCCTCAGTGCCGAACCAGCGTTCAGTCTTGTCATAAGGAAAGAAGCAGACAGGACGGGTATTTGTCTCGTAATACACCGTGTTACCCTTTCTGACTGGAGCGACTGCATATTCCGGGAAGTCTCCGAGAGCTTTTTGTACGGCCATCTTCAGGATGTCAGGCTTCACGTCATCCGCAAGCGTCATCCTGATTCGCAAGTCCCGCGTGTCCTTGTAGTGAAATACGCGGTCAGAGTAACCAATTTCACGCATGATATTCATTCCCTTTCTCTGTAAGAATTTCAGCAAGCCTCATCATTGAGCACGATGTTGCCGCTTACTGTTGACGGTACGCTGTCTGCGGCAAGTAAGCCTTCTATGGCTCGGGCGTAAGAGCAGCTCTGCTCTCCCATGTGGAAAGCGAAGCAGAACGTGTCGTTGAAGACGAAAATATTGAGCTTGTGGAACTCGCCCTCATAAATCACGAAAGACTGTACATCTCGCGCATACTCACCGAATGACACCGTGCCCATGTAACTCAGCGAGACTGTCGGCTTGATGTTGCCGGGCAGGATTTTATCACGCACGAGAGCTCTGGCGACATTCTGCAAGTATTCCGGCGAAGTCTGGAGCTTAAGGGAGGCTCTCATCTTCTGGCCAAGTTCTTCATCATCGAGCTGTGCCCTGTCAGCCTGAAGAGTGGCGACGAGTGAACAGTTCCTCATTGTGTCATCAAGGCCGAGTGCGCGCCTGGCATCGACAGTGATACGCCCCGTTATGTGCTGGCCTTCTGCCTCAGGGTGAACGTTATAGACGGCCTTCATAAAGAGCATCATTGCCATAACGGACGGTGAAGTCTTGTGAGCTTTGACGTAATTCATGAAGGCTTCCTGAGGGATTCTCAGCGTGCACATGATGTTAGGCTTTGGTGATTTGTCGGCGTAAGCAGGGAGCACGAAGCCGCCGGGCAGGAAGTCTATGAAGTTCACGGGCTGTATCTTGGAGTAGTCCAGCTCCCAGAAGTCAGCATCAAGCGTGGAATACACGTTGCCGACGGTCATGACGCTGCCCGGAGCGTAGGATGTTCCGTCATTGATGCAGCAGTAGTAATAGATGATAGTGTTGACGAACCGCAGGAAACCGCCGCCGTCCGTCGCGACGTGAGAGAGCGAGATTTTCACTCTGTCCCCAAAATAACTGACGCAGAAGATGTGATTGTTCAGAGCGTCGCATCCGGGTATAAGGCCTTGTTCACTGTTGGGTATAACGATGGGCTTGTCGTTGTCGGTGAAGCAGGGTACTCCGTCCTCCAGAATCAGCGAGCCCCTAAGAAGGGGAAATACCTTCAGCGTCTCGTCAACAGCTTTGCGTAATGCCTCAGAGTTCACTGCTGAGGAGAGCTGGATTTCTGCGGTGCTGTGAAGTTTGCGGTTCTTCTCGACATTCCACAGCGGAAGCCCCGCCATATTCATTATGTTAGGCAATCGTGCTTGCCTCCTTCAAGGAGAATAAATCCCCCACAACTCGCGGGGAAGGGTTCACTTCAGGCGCAAGACCCAACAGCTTTAACTTTTCCGCGAAAGCCTCCGCCAAAGTTTTTATGTCAGCAATGCCGGCGATACTCACGCGCATAACTGGGCCGAACGTCCATGCAACGAGAGCTATACCGCGAGCCATTTCCCGCAGTGAAGAACTCCACACCATGTTAATGTCGCTGATCCATCTGCTGAACTCTTCAGGGAGGTCAAGCCTGCCCGGATAAGTCAGCATGTAAACAGGGCGCGGCATCTCAGGAGGTGTTTTGCAGGGAAGGCCTTTCGCCGCACACACAGTGCCGTACATTTTGGCCTGCAGATTCTCTCTGCTGAGCTGAGCGTCAAGCATCGCACGGAGTTCACGGCATCGCGTGCCTCTATCCTCTGCAAGCATTTCGGGCGTAAGCGGCATAAGTACTGTCTCGCTGAAATTCGTCTGGTTATGCGAACCGAATATAGGGCGCATGTTCACTGTGGTGTAAGCCGCAATGCCCTTCCCGCTGACTCCTGCGGTCTCAAGGACAGTCTCCGAGAACAGCGAAATCAACGCCGGCACAAACGAAGTCCCTATCTTGCGGGTGAAGTTCAGGAAACTTTGTGTTGACAGCGTTACGTCGAAGAACTGGGGCACAGCGGCGGGGTCTGCCTGCGGAGTGAAGAACTCTGCGCTTGATGAATAGTGCCAGTACTCTGCGTCCTTGTCAGCGTATTTCTCGTAAGGAGCAAACCTGTCCATGTCGTCAGCCTCAGCTTCACCTGTACGTATATCCGGCACAGCCGCATCGGGTGAAATTTCCTTCACGTAGTAGTAGATGATGTTCTTCAAGAACGGGAAGAGTGCTCCGCCGTCAGCCAAGCCGTGAAAAGCTGTGAGTGTGAAGTCATTTTCCCTGTATCTGACGTAAAACATGAAGCCGTTGGTCTCGTCAGTGCCGAAGTGCCGGGCTCTTCCGTCATCACGGACAACGAGAGGGGCATTGTTATTATCCTCGTAGAACACATCGGGGTGTGATGTGGAAGGCCTGACTATTGGACGTACAGCGAAATGCGGGTAAAGTTTCAGGGCACTATTGACGGCATTGCGCAGTGCCTCAGGGACTATTCTGCTCTTGAGTGTAACAGTATTAATCAGGTTGCGGATATCCTTATAGTAATACAGCTTATCTTTTGAGCCGATTTCACGCAAAATATCGTCCTCCTTTGCTTGTGGATGAACACATTATACTATGCTTGCATAGTGCCGCATCAGCGCAGGAAGCCCGCCGCACTCCTGACAAAGTACTCTATCCCGTACCTGAAGCACTCCTCGTCCGGGCAGAACTTTGTGTTGTGCAGCATCGCCATATCCTCAGGCCTCACGCTCTCCGGCCGGCATCCCAGCCACGCCATCACCGCAGGCCTCTCACGCGCAAAGAACGCAAAGTCCTCCGCAGTGAGATCCGGCTGTTCGGGGACGACAACGTTCATCGTGCCCTTCACCGCCTCGCGCGCAAGCCCGGCAAGTCCAGCGTCATTCACGAGCGGAGAATAACCCTTCACGTACTCGACATCGCACGACGCACCAAGCCCCTCAGCAATGCCCTGCGCAATCCGCGTTATCATGACCGGCATACGCTCCTGAACATCGGGGTTCAACGTCCTCACTGTACCTTCCAGCTTCACGCTCTCGGGAATTACGTTGTACCTGTTGCCGCCGTGAATCGTCCCTATCGTCAGCACAGCAGAGTCCAGCGGGGACAGCGAACGTGAGACGATGCTCTGCAGGCCGGTGATTACGTGAGCCGCCGCAACGATAGCGTCAAGCCCCTGATCCGGCCGCGAACCGTGCGCAGTCCTGCCCTTCACCGTGATGAATATTCTGTCAGAAGCCGCCATCACAGCACCCGAGCGAATTGCGATCGTCCCTGTCCCGCAGGCAGGCCACACGTGAAGCGCGAACATCGCATCAACGTGAGGATTCTCGAGCACTCCGTCGGCAATCATTCCCGGTGCTCCGCCAACAGGGTTGAGTTCTTCGGCGGGCTGGAAGATGAATTTCACGTTACCCCGTAACTCACTGCGCATCTCACTCAACACGCACGCTGTGCCCAGAAGCATTGCGGTGTGAGTGTCGTGCCCGCAGGCGTGCATCACCCCGTCGTTTTCGCTCGCGAAAGGAAGTCCTGTCGCCTCAGTCAGCGGCAGAGCGTCCATGTCCGCACGAAGGGCAACAGTACGTCCCTCCTCCTTTCCGCGCAGCACTCCGACGACACCGAAGCCCCCGACGTTCCTCCTGACCTCGAGACCCAGCCCCTCAAGCACACCTGCTACGAGCCCTGACGTTCTCTCTTCGTGCTGAGACAGCTCAGGGTGTGCGTGAATATCTCTCCTCCACGCCTTCACCTGCTCAATAACTTTGTCTGCGTACATTTATCAATCACCTCTCGGGGAAAATTGTAATATTATACTCAACCATCAAGGAGGGGGTAACACTATGGAACACAGGGAACAGCAGATTATCCGCGTCAGCTTCATCGGAATCATCACGAACATTCTTCTTGCAGGCTTCAAGTTTGCTGTTGGGATGCTCGCTCACTCGGTCGCAATCATGATTGACGCTCTCAACAACGCAAGCGACGTACTGTCTTCCGTGATAACGGTTATCGGCACGAAGTTAGCAGGCCGCCCGGCGGACAAAACCCACCCTTACGGGCACGGGCGCGTCGAGTACATCACTGCGGAAGTCATATCGGCTATCGTGCTCTACGCAGGAATCACGGCTCTCATCGAGTCGGTGAGCAAGATACTTTCACCCATTGAGCCGGAATACTCTGCGGCGACACTGGCAGTTGTTGCGGCGGGCGTTGCGGTGAAGTTCGTGCTTGGCCGCTACGTGAGCAGGCAGGGCAAGGAATTGTCCTCTGACGCGCTGAAAGATTCAGGGCAGGACGCGCTGATGGACGCGACAGTCTCGACGACGACATTGCTCGGTGCATTTGCCTTTCTGGCTTTCGGCTGGAATCTCGAGGCGTGGCTTGGAGCATTCATCTCGATCATCATCATCAAGGCAGGAATAGACATGTTCCGTGAGACAACGAGCAAGATTCTCGGCGAACGAATCGAGAGCGAGATAGCTTCCGCCGTGAAAGCCACAATCTGCGAGACAGAAGGAGTCTTCGGCGCGTATGACCTCATCCTCACGAACTACGGCCCGGACAGATTGATGGGCTCGGTTCACGTTGAAGTTCCTGACTGGTGGACGGCGGACAAGATCGACACAGTCAGCCGGGACATCGCGCACAAAGTCTTCAATGAACACCACGTAGCTCTTGCGGCAATCGGAGTGTACTCCCGCAACACAAGCGACGACGAGGTGAAGGACATCCGCAGTGCCGTAACGCGCGCCGTAATGTCGCAGGAGTATGTGCTTCAGATTCACGGGTTCTACTGCAACACTCAGGAGAAGGTGATACGCTTCGACATCGTGATAGACTTCGCTGCTCCTGATGCCCGCGAGGTACAGAGCAAGGTTACGGAGGCCGTGAGCACTCTCTATCCTGACTTCAGCATAACTGTACAGCCCGACTCGGATTTCTCGGACTGAGCGGGTGATATACTTTCTGCATTTCGCAAAGGAGAATTGACCATGAAAGCTATAATGACCGTTTCAGCGAAGGACAGAGTCGGGATAATCGCTGATGTCTGCACCCTGCTGTCTGATTTGGGCGTGAACATCCTCGACCTCAGCCAGACCGTCATGGAAGGAATCTTCACGATGACGCTTCTTGTCGACACATCGACTTCATCACACACGTTCGATGAGATTCGCGATGCAGTTATCCGCAAGGGCGAGGCCGGAGAGTTAGTGATACACATTCAGCGTGAGGACATCTTCACGGCGATGCACAGGGTGTAGAACATGCTGAACATCTCTGACATTATGCAGACGGTCAGCATGATTGACCACCAGCACCTTGACATCCGCACCATCACTCTCGGAATCTCACTGTACGACTGCGCGAGCTCGAGCCTAAGCAAGTGTGCGGCCAAGATTCACGACAAGGTCTGCCGGAAAGCTGAGCACCTCGTCGAGACAGGCGAACAGATTGAGCGTGAGTTCGGCATCCCCATCATCAACAAGCGAATCTCCGTAACGCCGATCGCACAGGTTGCGGCTTCATGCGAGGGTGAGAGTTACGCGGAACTTGGCCAAGCCCTCGACACAGCCGCACGTGAATGCGGAGTGAACTTCATCGGCGGTTTCTCTGCACTGGTGCACAAGGGCTTTACTGATTCCGACAGACGATTAATAGCGTCAATCCCCGAGACGTTATCGTCGACAGAGCTTGTGTGTTCGTCGGTGAACGTAGCTACGACAAAGGCCGGCATCAACATGGACGCGGTTGCACTCATGGGCAAGACCATCAAGCGCACGGCAGAGCTCACTGCCTCACAGGACGGGCTCGGGTGCGCAAAGCTCGTTGTGTTCGCGAATGCTGTAGAGGACAATCCGTTCATGGCGGGAGCGTTTCACGGAGCGGGCGAGCCTGAGTGCGTCATCAACGTCGGAGTGTCAGGGCCGGGTGTAGTGTGGCGGGCACTGCAGGACGTTAAGGGCGGGAGTTTCGACGTTGTTGCCGAGACGGTGAAGAGGACGGCCTTCCGCATTACGCGTATGGGACAGATGGTCGCAAATGCTGCTTCTGAGAGGCTGGGCGTGCCGTTCGGGATTGTTGACCTGTCGCTTGCTCCGACACCCGCGAAGGGCGACAGTGTAGCGCGAATCCTCGAGGCGATGGGTCTCGAGGCCTGCGGGACGCACGGGACGACTGCGGCACTTGCCCTGCTGAACGATGCGGTCAAGAAGGGCGGCGTGATGGCTTCCGGGCACGTAGGGGGACTGTCGGGAGCGTTTATCCCAGTGAGCGAGGATGAGGGGATGATTGCGGCGGTGAAGGCAGGAACGCTTAATATCGAGAAGCTGGAAGCGATGACCTGCGTCTGCTCTGTGGGGCTGGACATGATTGCAGTTCCCGGCGACACATCGGCGGACACAATCAGCGCGATAATTGCGGACGAGGCGGCCATAGGAGTCGTGAACAGCAAGACAACAGCCGTGCGTATAATCCCTGCGCCGGGCAAACGCGAGGGCGACAGCGTGGAGTTCGGGGGACTGCTGGGGAGTGCTCCCGTGATGAGGGTGAACAGTGCGGGAAGTGAAGAGTTCATCGCTCGCGGAGGAAGAATCCCCGCACCGATACACAGCCTCAGGAATTAGGGTTGACAGGGAGCTGACGCACTCGCTCCCTTGTTGACTTTGCCGCTACGACTCCATTGCGGACACAGCCGCAAGAACCGGACGCAGGCACAGCAGAACTATCACCGAGTTTATCGCGCCCTTGATGAGGTTGAACGGCAGGAACACAGTCAGCAGCATCGAGCCCACAACGTGTCTGGGCACTCCCATGAAGATCGGCGTAACGATGTAGTTCCACATCAGCATTGATGCCGTCATCAGCACGCACCCGACCGCCAGGCCAAGCGCAAGGCCTTTCCGCGACTTGTTGAACTTGTAGACCGCCGAAGCCGTGCACACGAACGATGCTGTCGAGAGCAGGTTCATCACGAAGCCGATTATCCCAGCCTCGCCGGTCAGCACCATCTGCAGCAGCGCAACGATGAACGACACCCCCAGCCCCGCAAGAGGCCCGTAGAGCAGTCCGCCTATCAGTATGACCGCGTCCTTAACGTCGAACTTCAGGAACGGAGCTGACGGCATGATCGGAATCTTCACCAGCATCACAGCAACAAACGCCAGCGCAGACAACATCGACAGAAAAGCTATATCCTTAGTACGCATGATTTATCCTCCTTATTCTCACAGCTTCTCGGTGTGGTAGACTTCCCCGCCCGCTAAATCCTTCCAGAACATCCCATCGTCGGTCAGCATCATGTAACTGTGCCTGCTACCGTCTTTAGGGATAGATACAGAGCCGGGATTCACGTACAGCTTCCCGCCGCCCAAGTCCTCCCACGCCGGAACGTGAGTGTGTCCGTGAAGAAGTATATCCGCCTCAGGAAGATTTCTCTTGTTGAAGACGTGTCCGTGCGTCGCGAAGATAACTTTGTTCACGGCGAACAGCAGGCAATATTCCGCCATTATCGGGAAGTCCAGCATCATCTGGTCAACCTCGCAGTCGCAGTTCCCCCTGACGCACAGAACCTTGCTTTTGATTCCGTTGAGCATCTCCGCAACCGCCTTTGTGTCGTACTCACCCGGAAGGGCGTTGCGTGGGCCGTGATAGAGCAGGTCGCCCAGAAGCAGGAGCTTGTCCGGCTCCTCACGGACAAAAGCCGCCATCATCTCCCTGCAGTACTTGGCCGAACCGTGAAGGTCCGACGCTATCATTATGTTCATGACCGAAAATCTCTCCCAATGTGAAAATTTTGTGAATGATTATAGTATAATGCACAGACAATTCTTAATATTTAGGAGCGTGTGATTAATCCATGAACATTATGGACAAAATCATGTACTACAACGGGATCGTCAACAGTTTCGTCTGGGGCGCGCCCGTTTTAATATTGCTGGTCGGCACGGGCGTTTATCTTACGCTTCTGCTCGGCCTTCCGCAATTCCGTTACTTCTTCGACGCAATGTCAGAAGTCTTCAGCTTCCGCAAGAAGAAGGACGAGGACAAGTCAATATCCTCCTTCGCGGCAATGGCTACGGCAATGGCGGCTACCGTCGGAACAGGCAACGTTGCTGGTGTTGCGACTGCACTTCATCTCGGCGGGCCCGGAGCTCTCGTGTGGATGCTGGTATCTGCACTCTTCGGCATGGGCACGAAGTTCGCTGAAGTTACGCTGGCCGTGCATTACAGGCAGAAGGACGCGCACGGAGACTGGCGCGGGGGCACAATGTACATCCTCGAGAAGGGTACGAGCGAGGCTCTGGGTTCAGGGTTCGGCTTCATCGGGAAGGTGCTTGCGGTGCTGTTCGCCCTGTTCGCGTTCCTTGCGTCGTTCGGAATCGGTGCGGCAACTCAGGCTAACTCTGCGGCTGAAGCCATGAGCATGGGCTGGGGCATCAACCACATGTACAGCGGTATAGTCATGGCGGTGCTCGTTGCTCTGGTTATCATCGGCGGCCTCAAGAGCCTTTCGACTGTAACAACGTACATTGTCCCCTTCATGGCTATCTTCTACATCATCGGCTCGGTGTATGTTCTCGTCCTCAATGCTTCAGCGATACCTGCGGCTGTGTCCAACGCAGTTCATCTTGCGTTCAACAACCCGTTAGAGACACTTCCCGGAGCACTTGCAGGCTGGGGCGTGAAAGAAGCAGTGCAGAGAGGTATAGCGCGCGGAGTGTTCAGCAATGAAGCCGGTATGGGTTCTGCGCCGATGGTTCACGCGACGGCGAACGTAGAGCATCCTGTACAGCAGGGCTTCTACGGAATCTTTGAGGTCTTCATGGACACCGTCGTAATCTGCACGATGACAGCTCTTGTCGTTATGTCGACAGGTACTCTCACGAGCTCGCCTGATCTTACGGGTGCACAGCTCACGCTTCAGGCCTTCGAGAACGCTCTTGGTGCTCCCGGAAAGTACGTGCTCTCGATAGGGCTTCTGCTCTTCGCGTTCACGACGATTCTCGGCTGGTACTGGTACTCAGAGACAGCGGCGACATACCTCTTCGGAATGTGGGTAAAGCCCATCACCAAAATCTTATGGATTGCAATGATAGTCATCGGTGCGGCAGGAGCACAGTTCATCGGAGCAGAGGGCAATCAGTTCCTGAACAATATCTGGGACATCTCGGACACGCTTAACGGCTTGATGGCACTCCCGAACCTTATCGGGCTTCTGATTCTGTCCGTAACGCTCAAGCGCATTGTGAGCGACTACGACGAGAAGTACGGCATCCCCAGCGACAGAGTATTGTCGCAGTCAGAGAAGGTTCTCGTCGCTAAGGTTCAGTACATCGTTACGGGAATCATCGCGGTAGTGATGGGAATGACGGCGTTCTTCGCGTACACCCAGCTGTTCGCGGCACTGGCTGTCGTGCTCGGGCTGTATACCGCGTACAAGAGGCAGACACTTCTGGGCTTCCTTGCTGTGATTCTGGGAATTGCGGCGGCGGCTATGTAGGATTGGCTTAACTTGCCCTCCCTGAGAGATTGGGGAGGGTTTTTGTGTCATAATATATCCACATCAAGGCACGATAATTCATTCAGGAGGTGCAGTTATCATGATAATCAGGACAGCAAGAATCTTACTCGCAGCAGCAGCAGTGGCAGTCTTCGCGTCATCGGCCTTCGCATCAACGTCGGGGGTCATCAACAGATTTGCGTTCGACACCGCGCGGATACTTGGCCAAGACAGCGGGACTTACTTCTTCTCGCCGTACAGCATAATCTCAGCGTTCGGTATGGCTTATGCCGGAGCGTCAGGGGACACTGCCGCCGAGATGGAACGTTCGCTCGGCTTCACGAAGGAGCTTCACGGTGAGCTCGATGAGCTTGCGCGCGTGCTCAAGGACGGACAGTACCTCTCCTCAGCAAACAGAGTGTGGCTCCGCACAGGCCTGAACCTCAGCAAGGAGTATCAGGACACGCTGCTTCTGTACTACGGGAGCAGGGCGGTCAAGCTCAACATCAAGGACAAAACCGAAGCCTCCCGCAAGATCATCAACAACTGGGTGAGCGGCAAGACCAACGGCAAGATTCCCAGCCTGCTCTCGAGCCTCGATCCGTCAACGCAGATGATAATCACCAACGCCGTGTACTTCAAGGCTGAGTGGCAAAGTAGGTTCAGCAAGAAGCTCACAGCCCCCGAAAAGTTCCGCGACGGCGACAAAGTTACGGAAGTCCCGATGATGAAGAAGAACTCCGACTTCCAGTACGCGGAGATTGACGGCGTGAAGATTATCCGCCTGCCCTACAAGGGACGCAGGGTGTCGATGTTCGTGGTTCTTCCGCCGGAGGACAAGCCCGAAGCTCTTGACGCGCTCGACGCAGAGGCGTTCTCCGGGCTGGTGAATGCTATGAGCAAGTACAAGGTTGACCTGTGGCTGCCGAAGTTCAGGACGGAGGAGAGCTACCAGCTGGCGGACATCTTCAAGGCACTCGGAGTAAAGCAGGCCTTCACGAACCTCGCGGACTTCTCGGGCATAACGGAGGACACTGCGCTGAAGATTGACGCTGTGGTGCACAAGACGTTCATTGAGGTAGACGAGGAGAAAACGGAAGCAGCGGCGGTAACCGGGCTAGGGCTTTTGGGAGCTACGATGATGCCGAGTCCCACGCCTAAGGCAGTGTTCCACGCAGATCATCCGTTCACGTACTTCATCGTTGACGACGAGAGCGGAACTATCCTGTTCATGGGACGGCAGACGTTCTGAGCGTAAGTTCTGAGGCTTTCCCCTGCTTTCGGGCGGGGGAATTTTTGTGCTCTGCTAAGTATATCTGCAATTGACGGGTGAAATAATTTCTACTATCCTATTCACGTTTCCCAGTAAAATAAATTTCACTGACAATCTCACAAGTTATTAAGGAGGTATTTACCCGCATGAGCAAAAAGCTGGTAGCTGATCTCATCGTTGATTACCTTGAGCGCAGAAAGGTTGAGTACATTTTCGGCCTCTGCGGACACACGGTAATCGGAATGCTCGATGCCATCAACCGCAACCTCGAGAAGGGCGGCAAACTCCGCTACATCTCCAACCGTCATGAAGCAGTAGCCTCAACAGCCGCAGACGGATACGCGCGCGTTACGCACAAAGCCTCTGTCGTAATGTGCCACTTGGGGCCTGGCATCACCAACGTCCTCACCGGCGTAGCAAATGCCGCGTTCGACTCGATTCCGATGGTTGTATTTGCCGGCGACGTACCGAGCTACTACTACGGCAAGCACCCGCATCAGGAAGTCAACATGCACGGCGACGCAACGCAGTACAGAATGCTTGAGCCTGTCTGCAAACGCTGCTGGAGAGTCGACGACGCTGAAGCACTGCCCGACATTCTGGACAAGGCTTTCAGGCTTGCAGAGTCAGGGAGACCCGGCCCCGTCCTTATCGATATGCCTATGGACATTTGGAGCAGGGAGATTGAGGAAGACCTGTTCGCGCGCACCTACAAGGACAGCCACGTAACAGTGAAGCCCGCTCTTGACCCCGCATGTGCAAAGGCAATCGCACAGAAGCTCATTGACGCGAAAGCTCCCGTTATCCACGCTGGCGGCGGAATCCTTCTCGCTCAGGCTTCGGCAGAACTTGCGGCACTCGCTGAGTTCCTCGACATCCCGATTTCCCGTACGCTTATGGGTCAGGGCTGCGTCAGCGACCTTCATCCTCTGATGGTCGGACAGACGGGCTTCTGGGGACTTGCGCACACCCACGCATTTACCCTCAATGCTGACATCATCCTCGCACTCGGAACACGTTTTGCGGAGGCAGACAGCTCGAGCTGGTATCAGGGCGTAACGTTCGATCCCTCAAAGACGAAGTTCCTCCAGATCGACATTGACCCGACAGAAATCGGCAGGAACTACCCCGTAGAGATCGGTGCAGTCGCAGACCTCAAGCTGGCACTTGCACAGATTCTCGAGGCGGCAAAGGCAATCAAGCCCGAAGGCATCAAGAGACCCGGACTCCGCGAGGGAATCGCGAAGGCAAAGGCAGAGTTCAAGGAATCCGTGAAGGCAATCACCGAAGACCTGCGCTTCCCGATGACTCCTCAGAGAATCCTTAAGGACGTTAAGGAAGCAATCCCTGAGGACGCGTTAATCTTCACCGACGTAGGCTGGAACAAGAACGGCGTTGCCCAGCAGTTCACGATTACGATTCCCGGCACTGTGCATCACTCGTCAGGACTCGCGACAATGGGCTTCGGCGCGTCGGCAGTTCTCGGCGGCAAGAAGGCAGCTCCCGACAAGATATGCATTGCCCTTATCGGCGACGGCGGCTTCGGCGTAAACCCGACATGCATGGCCACAGCAGTTGAGGAAGGCATAGCGTGCACGTGGGTTGTCATGAACAATTACGCTTTCGGAACAATCGCAGGACTCGAGAACGCGAACTATCACACGCAGTTCGGCACGAAGTTCCACACGCCCGACGGTCAGCCTTATTCCCCGAACTGGGCAAAGGTTGCAGAGGGCTACGGCGTTGAGGCAATCCGCATCACGAAGGCAGAGGAGTTCGCGCCCGCAATGAAGAAGGCGGTAGAGGCGAACAAGGCAGGCCGTCCGTTCCTGATTGATGCAATCATGGAGAACATCCCCGTACCGACACCCGGCTGCTGGAACATCAACGACATCTACACGCCCGGCGATCTGGTCAGGGAAGGCAAGCTGGTGCAGAAGGACGCTGAAGGCAGGTACATTCCGCCCAGCCACGCGAAATCACACATAACGAAATAACATTGAGAGGAGTAAAACTGTAACAATGGCACATCATGAAGTAACACCCGAAGAAATCGCCATGCTCGAAGAGATGGTGAAGAAGGCCAGAGCAGCAGCTGAGGTCATCGCCACCTACGATCAGGAGAGAGTAGACCACCTCTGCCGTGCAATCTGCGCCGCCCTTTACCCGCTGAAGGTCTGGGGACCTATCTGCGACGAGGCTGTTGACGAGACCCGTCTCGGCGACAAGGTAACCAAGCGCAACAAGAGGAACAAGCTGAAGCTGATACTCCGCGACTGCCTCCGCCAGAAGAGCGTGGGCATCATCGAGACCATCCCCGAGAAGGGACTCGTGAAGTACGCGAAGCCCGTAGGCGTAATCGCAACCCTCGTTCCGACGACGAACCCCTGCGTTACCCCTGCAGGACAGGCAATCTACGCCGTGAAGGCCCGCGACGTTCTCATCTGTTCCCCGCATCCCAGAGCGAAGAAGACCACCTGCAAGACCGTCAACATCATCCGCGACGTTCTCGAGCGCGAGGGTGCACCTGCTGACATCATTCAGGTAATCGCCGAGCCCAGCATCACGCTTACTCAGGAGCTCATGAAGATGGTCGACCTCGTAATCGCGACCGGCGGCCGTCCGATGGTTCGTTCAGCGTACTCTTCGGGCGTACCGGCATACGGTTCAGGCGCGGGCAACTCGACGGTTATCGTCGACAACACCGCCAACACGAAGGAGCGCGCGTACGAAGCCGCAATGAACACCCGCATCTCCAAGTGCTCGGACTTCGGTTCAGGCTGTTCGTGCGACGGCAACCTTATCGTTCACGAGGACGTGTATGATGACTTCGTCGAAGGCCTCGTGAAGGAAGGCGCGTACATCCCGACATGGGAGCAGGCAGAGGC